>CALHBL010000113.1 GCA_937930825.1 uncultured Bacteriovoracaceae bacterium | reverse complement strand
TAAAGGCGATTCAAAGAGAAATGGCACAAAATAGAATGATGTCGGATATTCCAAAAGCCGATGTAATTGTTACAAACCCAACCCACTTCGCAGTGGCCTTGCGGTATGATGGTGTTGAGATGGTTTCGCCGCAAGTTTTAGGTAAAGGTGCAGATCATTTAGCCTTTAGAATAAGAGAAATAGCAGAAGAGCATGATATTCCGATTGTTGAAAATGTGCCTCTAGCAAGAGGTCTCTATAAGACAGCTCAGGTTGGTGATTATGTGCCTCGTAACTTATATAAAGCAGTCGCAGAAGTTTTAGCATTTGTTTATAAATTAAAAAGAAAAAAGAAAGCACTCTCTTAAGGATTAAGAGAAGTAAAACGAAGAATACAAAGAGAAAACTATGGATGGTTTTGCAGCAAAATTAAAGGGATTAACAAATAACTCTGACTTAACAGTTGCAGTAGGCCTCTTGTTAATTCTAGCAGTAATGATTGTGCCAATTCCTCCTATTCTTTTAGATTTACTCTTAGCATTGACTTTATCGTTAGGGATAATGATTCTCCTCGTTGCCGTTTATTCCAAAAAGCCATTAGATTTTTCAACATTTCCTTCCGTTTTACTTGTTATGACTTTATTTAGATTGTCGCTAAATGTGGCCTCAACTAGAAATATTCTGTTAAGAGGCTCCTCTGAAAGAACAGCGGCCGCTGGTGAAATTATTCGCTCCTTTGGGGAGTTTGTAGTCGAAGGAAATTACGTCGTCGGTATAATTGTCTTTATCATTCTTGTTATTATCAATTTTATGGTTATCACAAAGGGTGCTGGCCGAGTTGCTGAGGTTGCGGCCAGATTTACGTTAGATGCCATGCCCGGAAAGCAGATGGCAATTGATGCTGACCTTAATGCTGGATTAATAAACGATGCTCAAGCAAAGAAGAGAAGAAAAGAAGTTGCTGAAGAAGCGGACTTCTACGGGTCAATGGATGGTGCTAGTAAGTTTGTTCGAGGGGACGCTATTGCTGGTATTCTAATTACCGTTGTTAATATTATCGGTGGGATTATTGTTGGTGTTGCTCAAAATGGGATGGAAGTTTCCCAAGCTACTGAAGTCTTTACCTTACTAACAGTAGGGGACGGCCTTGTTTCACAAATACCAGCTCTTATTATATCTACTGCTGCTGGTATCATAGCCACTCGAAACACCGATGATATGACTTTAGGTGAACAAGTCGGTGCGCAGTTTAATGTTCACCCTAAGGCCGTCTATATGTCTGGTGGTTCACTCTTTGTTTTTGGGATAATTCCTGGACTCCCTAAGTTTCCATTCTTTACTATGGGTCTTCTTCTTGTTGTTATTGCTTATAGAATGGAGCAGTCAACACTTGCGGCTAAGGAAGCTTCTAAAGTCGATGAGGGCGAGGAGAAAACAGACAAGGCAGAGAGCTTAGAGGACCTCTTAAGTTTAGAGCTTGTTGAGCTTGAGGTTGGTTATGGGCTAGTAAACTTAGTGGACTCTGATCAAAATGGGGATCTTCTTGAAAGAATCACTCATATCAGAAAACAGTTTGCGCTTGATTGGGGAGTCATTATTCCTTCAGTAAGAATAAAGGATAACTTGGAACTTAAGCCAGGTGGGTACTCGGTAAAAATTAAAGGGATCACAATTGCAGATGGAGATCTTATGACTGATCATTTTCTAGCGATGGACCCTGGTGGGATAATCGAACCTATTGATGGGATTGAAACAACTGAACCAGTTTTTGGCCTTCCTGCGGTTTGGATTAGTGATGATCAAAGAGATGATGCTCAGTATAACGGCTATACTGTAGTTGACTTGTCAACAGTTGTTGCTACTCATCTAACTGAGATCATAAAGTCTAATGTTCATGAGTTATTTGGTAGGCAAGAACTGGTTGATTTACTTGAAAACTTTAAAGAACATTACCCTAAAATTGTATCAGACTTAATTCCCGACATATTAACTATGGGACAAGTTCTTAAAGTTTTACAGAACCTTCTTCGAGAGGGGGTATCCATAAGAGATCTTAGGAGCACTTTGGAGACTCTGGCCGAGTATGGTGGTACAATAAAAGACACGGACACCCTAACTGAAATGGTTAGGCAGTCTCTCTACAGGACGATCACTCAAAGTGTGAGGAGCGAGCAAGGAGATATCCCACTGTTTACATTGGACAGAGGAATTGAAGAATCAATTGCTCAAAATATTATTCAAACAGAGCAAGGGCAGCAGGTTTCATTAGACCCCAAGATTACCCAAACGATATTAGCTAGTCTTAATGAAAAAATAGAAGAAGCAACTAGCATGGGAGAAAAGATGGTCGTTCTCTGTTCTCCAGTAATACGAAATCATTTTAAAAGATTAACAGAGAAGTTCATTCCCAACTTAGTTGTGATTTCTCATAATGAGTTAAGTTCAGATGCGAATATAAGGTCCTTAGGGACGGTGAGGTTATAGTATGTATGTAAGAAAATTTGAAGCAGATTCATTGGACGAAGCTCTCAAATCTATCAAAAGAGAATTGGGACCAGATGCTATAATTTTAAAAACGGTAACTAATAAAGGGCTCAAAGGAGCTTTTAAAAAGAATCGCATTGAAATAACAGCGGCAATTTCTGAGAAAAATTATACCCGTAAGTCTAGAGTTGATAACGCTATGCCTAGTGATGATAGAGATAAATTTTATGAAAATAGCTCTTCTTATATCTCTACGATGATCGACGAGCATAGTGATAATAAGAATGATGGTCGCGATTCCCGTTATGAAGTTAAGAAAACAAATTATGGTTCAATGGGGTTAAATAAATCAGTTCAGTCTGTAAAAGACATGGGCAATAGTGGAAGAACAGGTTTAGATGACTTCCTTTCAGGTCCAGGCCAAAGGGAGAGTGTAAGCTTAGAGCAAAAACCTTCTCAGGTTGAAGTTTCATGGCAAGACCCAAAGGATTTTGCCAAAGAGATATCTGCTATTAAGGCCGAGCCTAAAAGTCTTGAGTCTAGAGACTCAAGGGGAAGTGAGCGAAAATTCTCTGGGCAGCTTGATCTAGCTGATCACGGTATGGCAGATGAACAAAAGATGAAAATAGACAGACTAGAGGCACAGCTCTTTGATCTCGCAAGGTCTGTAGAGAGAATTGACAAGCCTGAGCCAATAGGAATTCTTCAACTAAGAACAACTTTGAGAAGCCTAGGGATTGCTGAGAGCACAGTGAATGAGCTAATTAAGAAAGCGACATTCGAGCTTTCTGTAGAAGAGACACAGGATGTAGATATCATTTTTGAGTATGCCCTAAGGGAGATGCTGGGTCGTATTCAGACAGCGTTACCTCAGTTTTCTAATATTGATGAAGAAGAGGGAGCCTTTGTGACTCTTCTTTTATCAGATAGCTCTTGTGGCCAAACATCAATGCTTTATAAACTTGGTGCTTTAAAGAAAGGTTCTCTTCTTATTCAGTATCAGCCTGGAAAGCAAGAGAAATTTGTAGAAAAAATATTTAATCTTGAAGTTGAAAGAGTTGAAAGTGTCGCAGAAATAGTCTCTTCTGTTAGAAAGGCCAATGAGAGAGGCCAGAGTGTCTTTATTGACTATAGAAACTTTAATACTGAGTTAAATGATACAAAACAATTTATTGAAGGTTTAAGAAGATCTTTTGGAAGGGTGGAAGTAATGATCTGCCTTTCGGCAATTCACTCTGAACTCTATAATAGAAAAGTGGCGGTAACTTATGAGAGCGTTGCAGATGGAATGGTCGTTACTAATTTAGATCTTTGTCTTAATTATGGTGCCCTTTTTAATATCTGTGATGAATTTCAAGGTTTACCTCTGAAGTTCTTTGGGACTGGGGAAATAGTTCCAGAGGATATTGAAGCCGCTACTGGCGAAAGAGTTTTAGCAGGAATGTTTAAGCTAGATTAAAAAACAGCGAGATCTCTAGGAAGGAGATTTTGAGGAGAATGAATGTCAAGGAAGACGACTGCAGAGTGGTTGCAAGAGCACCATTCACAGAGTTCACGGAATCTGCCCCAAAAGGTGGGAAGAAAGAGAAAGTTTGCTCGAACTCTGGCCGTAAGTAGTGGCAAGGGCGGGGTTGGAAAGACCTCAGTAGCAATCAAAACAGCAAAAATTCTTGTTGAACGTGGTGAGAAAGTACTTCTTATCGACTGTGATTATAACTTAAGTAATACAGCGGTTAAGCTAGGCTTCCCCATAGGGAATAATTTCTACGAGCTCCTTTCAGATAAGAAGTCCTTTCAAGAAGCAATTCATGAAGATGGTAACTTTCATCTCTTAAGTGCCTGTAATGGTAATATGGACTTATTTGATGAAGAGTGCTCTCTTGAAGGTGTCGTTTTTGATATCATCAGCTCTCATATTGAAGATTACGATACAATCATTTTAGACTGCCCTGCTGGTCTAACTAAAGAAGTGTGTAATTTAAATGCATACTGTGATGATAGGTTTATAGTTGTAACACCTGATAAGTCTTCTATAACGGATAGCTACTCCCTCGTTAAAGTTCTGACCAATCGATTTGGTATAAGAAATCATAAACTTATTTTCAATAAAGTTTCAGGAAGCAAGCAGTTAGAAAAACTGACTAGAACTTTCTTGGAAACTGCTCAGCTGTACCTTGACTGCAGACTTCAGGTATTAGGGGCGATTCCATTTTTTAAGGAAAATGTTGATCGTTTTGATAGAGAGTTGTTGAAAATTGCCGATTCAAAGATTCACAAGAGTTTTCATAAAGTGATTGATAAATATACCGAAGAAGACATTGGTGATTCAACAGTCTTTTCCTCTTATTTGAGTAAAGAAAGTATGAATTTGGTCGGTCGAGAACATGAGGTTCCTTCCCTTTAAATGACAAGGAGTATGTCAATGTCTTCCATCTCTAAAAAGCTTAAAGATCTTAGTGATTATAAAACAGAT
>CALHBL010000112.1 GCA_937930825.1 uncultured Bacteriovoracaceae bacterium | reverse complement strand
TCCAGAATCAGAGTCACCATTTAGTTCAAGGTTCATGGCGCTTGAGCCCATGTCTTGGTCTTGGTCAACAGTGGTTGTTTCATTAGTGTCACTCATATTATTTTTCTTAGTACTAGATCCACAACTAGCAAGTCCAAAAATAAGAGAGAAAGTAAGAATAGTTGACATAAGTTTTAGTAAGCGCATAGGTGATCTCCTTGAATTGTCTGTTCATATATAAGATTAAAGTTCTTTCTAAGTTTAATAAACTATTAATACTATTATGGAAGCAATGGGTAAATTTATAAAGAAAAAACTAGTGATAAAAAGAACAAGAGTCTTTTTATCATTAAGGACAGTTGATGCCTATTACTTGATTAATTTAGTTGGCTTTCTGGAGGTGGCTTTGAATTTTGTTTTTCACGGTAATCTTCTTCGAACTTTTTTGCCCGCCAAACTCGCCAACACTCATGGTGGTGGGGATTTGTAAGAACTCCATAGAATGGTTCTCTTCCCGCTTCTAGTTCTGAAAAACACTTGAGCTGACCTCGTGGGCTAGCATCTGTGAGTAAATATCCTATATAGTGCTCCATGTTGCTCTTGCCTAAACTAAGGAGAAGTTCTAGGGCCTTAAGGTCAGCAAAATCTTCCTCATTTAGTAATCTTATCTTAGGACCACCGAGCTTTTGACTTAAAATAGTATAGGATTCCATTTTTAAAGAGTGAATTTGTTGAAGCCTCTTCAACTCATTAGAGTCTTGTTTAATGATCTCGAGCACCTTGCCCTGCTCCTTAGAAAAAATGCCCTCTTTTCTTGAGATTTCCTCTATCAAATTCCCTTGAAATTTTTCAAAACATGAGTTGGCGTCTTTAAGAAACTTCAATACTTTCTGATCTGTTGAACTAAGGTAATTTCCTGCAGTTTGATTAGCTTCTAGTCTTCTGAGTTGATGAACAAGACCCTTGCAATCACCATTATAATTTTCCATACTATGGGCCATGAGCAGAGTTAATTTACCCAAGTTCCCAGAAACTGACAGCGCATGCCCAGAAGCAATAAGGTGGGCGCGGGGACCAAGGTCTTGCATTAAATCGAGAAGTTGAAGAAGATCAAATTTAACTACGTCAAAGGGATATTTAAAGTTCTCTCTTGAGCCTTGTTCACTCTTATAGATATCATAAATTTCTGAAGCTGGTGAACTCGTTTCCGCGTGCAAAGAGAAGTAGTGTACTAACTCATGAGCAATAACAAACTCTAAATTTTTTTGATTAAAAACAAGTTCTTCAGAAATAATAAGAATATTACTCTGCCTGCGGGTTTGATTAAAAATAAGTCCGAAGCTGGCAGAGAGACCATTATTACTGAGCATGATAATAGGTCTAGGAAAATTCTTGCAATCTTTAAACTTCTGACAAAGTGGAGCGTATAAATCATCAAGGGCCAGTTCGACCTTCTTATAGGAAGCAGGGGCAAGAGGAGCATTAACATAATTCCAAGAAGCTTTAAAAACATAGGGAAGAGCTTCTTCAGCATTATTGAAGACGACTATTCCATTTTTAATTTCGACAGCTGATAACTTACAGCTAAAGAATAATATATTTAAAATAATTAAAACTCTCACTGCTTTCTTGTCGGCTCTTTCATCTAAGAAGTTAAGAAGTTAAGAAGTGAGTGTTTAGTAATAACATATGTTTAGGGAGCTATACTCCATGGAATGTGGGCAGCTGCCCTCAGTAGAGCTTTCTTATCTTCTAGTAATTTCAAATGATTAGCGATTTTTTAGGGGCTAGCGAATAACAACAATAAACTAAAAAAGAGTTCAAACTAACCGAGAAGTTAATAATGAAAATACTAAAATCAATACTCTTATTTAGTCTCTTTGTATCTCTCTTCTCCTGCGGAAATGGAAAGGGGGAAGTCACCAAAACTAAGTTTATATTTAGTTCTGCTATCGCCAACATAGGCGGTCAAACTGGTGGGATAATGGTCTTTGGGACTAATCGCAATACTAACCAGTCAGTTCGCTTTGTGCTCTCCAATGAGCCCATTGAGTTAGAAAATGGAGTGTGGGATTTTATCTATACTTCGTGGGACGGACAGCACTCTACTTTATCAACGAGTTCAAATCAGCTAGAGGGAACTCTTCGCTGTGGAGAGAGTTTAAATATAAATTTAAATGGAGCAGAAACTCCGGTAACGATGACACTTAGTGCTTCTAACTGTTCTTCAGCATACTTTGGTTCTGCTGCGACAAAGGACTCATCCGGAATTCCCAAAGATATAGACTTCTATGCTTGTTCTAATGAATCTGTTTTTGGAGAAGAGGGCGCTCCTGCCGATTGTGCTTTTGCCCCAGGTGGATCTTTTCAGGTCTCCCTTCCCGAACTCCTACCAAATGGTGAAGAACGAAGTGGACTAGTTTCAAGATGTATTGAAAATACCAATACAGCCTTTACTTCTCTTATGGAAAATTCTTCTAATGCTCATGAAATTCGTATTCCAATGTTCTTACCAGTAATTGGCAAACCCATTGTGGGAGTAAAAGTTTTTGAAGACAGTAATTGCGGAACGCTTATTTCTCAAACTAAGATTAAACACTTCTATGCTCAAGAGTATGAAGGAAGTTATTTTACTCTTCATGATGATAATTCTAATGCAGTACCTAATAGTCTGATGGTTAGAGTAAATGTTTGTAATACCACTGATGGAATAGGAACAGATCCATTTGAGTACCTGGCCGGACATTATATTCTTTGTACTAAAGATCAATTTTCTTTTCTTAATACCGGCTCAAATAATACTTTTGAATATATTATTGATCAAGATATTAACTTTCAGGGGCAGGTCTTTACAGAAAATGTTGTAGATTCTCTTAGTGTAGGTGGAGTAATAAATGGACAGGGTCATACGCTTTCTAATTTCGAAATTGATTCAAGCGCAGTAGCACCTACAGGCTTTATAGGAAGTTTAAGTGGTACAATTCGAAACTTAACTCTTGATGAAGTCACAGTTAACTGTAGCTTATCAGCTTTTGGTGCGGGTGCTCTTGTAGGAAAAGTTCCAAATGATGGAGAGCTTTCACAGATAGGGCTAAAGAATATTATTATTGATAGTGATGGGTGTTCTAATGTTGGCGGCTTAATAGGGAAAGTACTACCTGGGAGTGGTAACTTTCTAGCAACTTCGATTTCAGCTCAGAATATTACAGTTGAATTTGATGAGAATTCGTCAATTATCGGAGGATTGGTTGGACATGCTTCAAGAGCGAATAGTTCACAAACAAATTTTTCCGATATTTCGGCTAATGGTATTTCACTTGAAAATAGTGGTGTGGCGATTACAACAAAGTATCACTTTGGTGGTCTCTTTGGGTCTTTAAGTGGACCTTCAACTTCAGTTTCTGTTCGTAATGTTTTAGCAACGAATATTGAAATCGGAGATGATGAAGCTCTGGATTATAAATCTAAAATAGGTCTTTTCGCAGGTTCAATTGGTTTAGCTTCTTTAGAAGGCCCACAAGTAGACGGAGTAAAAGTTCAAGGATTAATTGCTGCTACAGCAAATAGCTCTTATATTGGCGGTATCGCCGGCACATTACACTCAAGTGATACAAATAATCTTATTTCGAATATTACGATCAGTGCGGGCGACTCTGATTACGTTGGTGGTGCATATGGTATAATTAATGGAAGCACCTTCGATACAGATATTAGTTTGATTAGAACATCGGGGACAATTGAATGTAGTGGTCGTTGTGGAGGTGTGATCGGACATAGTGAATCTAGTGGCAGTATAGATGTAATGGAAGTCTTTTCCGATATGTCCATAACTTCATTGGGTTCAAGTGAAGTTGGAGGAATTGTCGGTAAATCTGAGCTGGGATCTTTTGATCAAGTTCAATTTAGTGGTGTGATATCAGGAACAAGTTCTGAAGTCGGAGGCATTGTTGGCACAGTTCATTCTGGTAATATCTCAAGTTTCTCAAATATTGTGAGTTATGGGGACGTAAGTGGCAGTACGGAAGTAGGAGGAGTTGCAGGTAAAGTCGATTTCATGACTACTGGAACTGGTTTTACTTATGTATTGAGTAATACCGATGTAACTGCTACAGGAGCAAATAATGATTATTCTGTTGGATATGTAGCAGGCGGAACGGTCTCAATGTCAGATTGCCATATTTTTGATAGCGATGGTAGTGGAGTAGGGGTACCTCTGGCCAACTGTTCTTCTGTTACGAATGAATCAGACTTCGATAACCTTAGTTTAATTCATACAAACTTAAGCAGTAGTTCGTATTTCTTCGATGGGCTCGGGAGCGAGTTAAGTGAGCTCAGCTTTGTAAATAGTCTTGGAAGAATTAGCGGTCTGACAAATTTAGGGAGTAGAAACGATCCCTTTTCAATTACAACTCGGGCCGGATGGAATTCAATATCTGATACTGTGTCTTTAATGGATAAGAGTTTTAAGCTTGATGCTGATATTGATTTTAATTTAACTAATGGTGACTTCACTCCTATAGGAAGTGAGGCCAATCCTTTTAAAGGTAATTTCTTAGGGAATAATCACACATTAAGTAATATTACTTACATAAGTTCTGATCCTACTGAACCAATAGGGATATTTAGAAAGATCACTGCTACCAATACAAAATCTGCTACCATTTTGGATCGACCAGATGGTAATGAGTACAATAGGCTTATTATAGATAATGCAAGTTTTGAATATACTGGAACAGTTGATATTGCTATTGGTGTCTTAGCTGGTGTTGTTAAGGATTTTAATGATAATACTGAAGAAAATCCAGTGCGAATCGCCGGTATAACTATTAAAAACTCAGATGTTAAAACAAGTAGTTCTGCTACAGCTGCATTAGAGTCTGGGGCCGGTGGACTGATTGGACATTTTGAAATTGGTAGTGGCAATGGTGGATATAATAATACTTCAATTGAGCAAGTGATTCTTAGTGAGGTCACAGTTGATACTTCAGGATCTACTTTTGCCCTTGGATCCGGTGGAATGATAGGAGCTATTACTAAAAATACTAATTTAACCAATGCTGTTGACATCAGTGGTATCCAATTAAATGGAATTACAGTTGATGGTGGGACAGATAGTAATAGTGTTGGCGGACTTGTGGGCCATGCTATTAATCCATGGGTTGAATATGAAAATCTTCTTTTGAAAGATATATCTCTCGATGGTTTAAACTCTGTAGGGGGACTCTTTGGCAACGCAGACTTTAAGAGTGTGAATGTTGCCACTATAAAAGAGCTGACAATTACCGCCGCTGGTAATGAAGTTGGAGGAATTCTTGGTCTTAAAGGAGCTGCCGCTTCAACAATAAACGCTGTAAATGTGATTGCAGATTCTCTTTCCGGAGTTGATGAGGTGGGCTGCCTTGGCGGAGATTTATCAGGAACACTAACGATTGATAATTCCTACTTTATTTGTCCAACCTTGTCAGGGACAACGACGAGTCACTTTAGCTTAGGTACTGGAACGATGACTATAGGATCAAGCAGTGTATTCTATGTGGCACCAACAGATGAAACCATAACGGGGACCATTTACTTTGCTGATGATTCTAATCTAAGAGACCCTGATTATATGATCAACAACTATCCCAACTTCTTGAGTGTCGATCCTTGGATAATGAAAAATGGGGATCTTCCTATTACTCTTCTTGAAGAGCACCCAGAACACTTCTTCTATTAGAAGATTGTTTAGCCCTTCTTATGAGCTTCTTCTTTTTCAAGAAGCTCATAGGTAACCTCTTCTTTCTATTAGAAAGGACTTCTTAAGGGCCACTTATAAGCTCTTGTGGCCCAAGCGCCAAAACTTGTGGGCAATGGCCGAGGCTTTTCCTTTCTATCTCTTATAAATTTCAACTACTTAACGAAAGTTTAGGGTCCTAAGTTTTAAGATAATAAACTATAAAAACCTAATAACTAGCCGAGAAGATACTTATGAAAATACTAAAATCAATTCTCATTCTTAGTCTCTTTCTCTCTCTCTTTTCCTGCGGAAATGGAAAAGGCGAAGTCACCAAAACCAACTTTATTTTTAGTTCTGCTATTGCCAATATACAGGGTCAAACCGGTGGAATAATGATCTTTGGGACTAATCGCAACACCAACCAGTCAGTTCGCTTCGTGCTCTCCAATGAGCCAATAGAGTTAGAAAATG
>CALHBL010000111.1 GCA_937930825.1 uncultured Bacteriovoracaceae bacterium | reverse complement strand
CACCAATAACTTGAGACCCAGAGTCTATTCTGACTTTTACCACAGGATTTAAATGGCAATGGTACTCCAAAGCATCAAAGAGACCTCTTCCACCGGTAAGCAGCGCACGACCTTTTAGCTTACCTTTTAAAGGCAGTAATTTCTTCTTTCTAAAATCAACAATCCACTTACCTCCATTAAAGTCATTAAAGAAGTCCATTCCTAGAATACCTTCAACGCCCTTAAATCCAAGTTTTGTAACGACTCCTTTGAGCCCTTTTATATATTGTTTTGAAGCAAAATGAAGTTGTTTATCAATTTGAATGTAAGGAGAAGCCTTTGTGGCCCCTGAGCTGGCCGTCGTGTTTAAAATTTGAGTCGCTAGCAGTTTAACTTCTCCTTCTTTTAGTTTATTAAAAATCTTCCCAGGAAGAATTGTCTTCTGAGCTCCAAAATCGACAATCATCTGCTCTTCACCTAGACGCACCAGCATAAACCCATTCTTTAAAATAAAGGGAATAGACAATTCTCTTTGAGATACTGAGGGGCTTGCCACAACAAAATCTCTCTTAAGACCACGGGCCAGGAGTTTATCTCTAAAATTCTTGCTGGTTTTTTCTTTAATATTAGCTCGATACTTTCTAAGTCCAATGACCTTCTCTTCATAAACTTCTCTGGCAATCTCGCCTTTATTATATTTTTCCTGATAGGCCTTCTCACTTTCAAAAGATAAGATTTCTTTATTGTTAGGTAGAGGTATTTCCGCGTACTTCTGATTTAAAGCGGCATTGGCCAAATGAGTGACCCTTTCCCTTAGCTTCCAAGAAAGACTACCCTTTAAGCGTAGAAGATTCGCAAGGCCGATATCGCTATCTCTTGCACTCAAACCCAGCTCACTTGAGAAGTCTAAGAAGGATTGATAAATTTCTTTTTCATCAAGCCACTGACTAATCCCCATCCACTCTCTTTGTAAATTGATAAAGGGCTGTAAGTCACTGGCCATTTTTTTTGCTTTATTGAGCTCTCCCTTCTTCTCAAGACCTTCCACAGCTAAAATGGCCTTTTCCAACTCGGTCTGCATTTGCATTTGAATTATGTTTCTTTGCTCTGGAGAGAGTTGCGACTCGTTCTTTCTAGTGCGTTGATAGAAGTGCAGAGTTTCATGTAGGCAATCACCGCGCTTTGCCCCTTTTTTAAAAAGGATTGCTTTCTTATCGTGAAGGATCAGAGCAAGTTTTGTAGTCGAATAAAAATCTTTCCAAACTTCTTTCTCTATATAACTAGGCCGCTTAGCTATTTCAGCATTGATAACTTTATTACCTGCTTTTTTTAAGAAAGACTTACAGCTTTTAAAAGTTAATCCTCTTAAAAACTTAAGATCATCTTTTGTAAGTTCAAGACCGGTGCAATAGAAGAGAGATTCTCCTTTCTTAATAACATCACAATCTTTTGCCACATTGATAAGAGAGATCATCTCCTTCGCCTGAGAAACAAGGGGTGCCAGAGGTTTACTCTGTAATGCGTGGGTATTTAAACCCAGGACCAGACAGAGGAACAGTAAGAGCGCAGTTATTTTCTTCAACTTAAAACCGCGTACTTTTCAGCATTTTCATAGCGATACTCCCGGTAGCCTTTAACATTTTCTAATTTCTTAATGGCCTCTCTGCGTTTAGTCTCCTCCATTCGGGGAATCACTTCTAATAATTCTCTTCTAATACCATCTGCGATTCTTCGCTCCTTGGAGTGCCATGAAACAAGTAAGAGACGAAGCAGCCTCATATGCCTCATGATTTTCAGCATCCATGTTTTTGGACTGATATCAAACTCTATTTTCTTACCAAAGATTTCAAAGGCAGGACGGTTTATTCTATTAATCTTAAAGCCAGTTCCTAGGTGGCCAAAGCGGGCCTTATCATCGGCTATCTTTTGCGGCGAAATCATAGCGTGAGAAATAAAGACTTCATCTTTGACAAAGTAAGTCTTGGCCAAAACTCTCACGGCCATGGCAATGGTCTCGCTACTTCCTTTAAAGTATTCCTTAATTTCAGCGGCCTTATGAATAAATTCGAGTGCTTTTACTCCGCGGTCATAGATATAGAGATCATGCATATATTGAACAAGGTAGACTCTCTTAATATCAGGAAACATACCGACAAGTTTTTCAACCTGAGACTTATACTGACCAAGGATGACCTTCTTATTAATCCAAGGCAGAAGACTCTCCTCTACTGACTTATTAAGAAGATACTCTCTATTTTCTTTAGAGCTGGTTTTAAATAAACTCAGTAATTCCTGATCACCCTCTAAGAAGCACTTTCTTCCCAAGTTAAAAGCATGCCAGTTATTCTCAAGTTCCACTTTAGGCATTGTAGCAACAAAGGAGTTCCTCATATTTTCTAAACTAAAGGGCAGGCGCCCTGCTTGAAAACTAACTCCCAAGATCATGGCCGAAGCATAGACGCTCTTGCCAAGAGCGCGCTGACAAAGCTCTTTCATATCAAAGAAGTTAATCCTCTCTTCTAAGAGAGTTTCTAGCTTCTTTCTAATTTCCATTTCAGTAATGGGCGCCTTCTTTTCTCCATTATCAAGCATGAGACTCAGAGGAATTTGAAACCTCTTATCAAAGATGCATTCACCAGCTTCACCTAGAAAGTGAATATGCCCAGAGCCATCAAGAAGATCAGGAGAAACCAGAAGATCTGCTGAGGCCAGTGGCGTCACCGCACCGTAACTCTTATTCTTATTATAAATTGCAAGGTGGCCGGTCACATTACCATTTCTTTGGGCCAGGCCTTTTTGATCAACGAATTTAAAATCAAGGTCTTCCCGTCCGTCCATCTCTCTGGCCGCTTCAGCGACAACTCTAGAAATAGTTGTTACTCCTGAGCCGCCAACACCAGTGACCACCATTCTCCAGTCGTTGCCACTGGCAATCTGATCAAAGGTTTTCTTAATTACTGGTTCTGGAATATTCATGAGAAGCTCATCTAAATTACTGCCCTTTCTCTCTTGATGCAAAGTTGGATGGTAGTTCTTAACAATCACTTCTTCAAAGCTTGGGCAGGCCTTGATCTTGGTGCAGTAACTATCCCCCACACAAATTTGAGGATCGATAACAACCTTCGTTCCATAGGCATCATGAATTTGCCCAAGACCTGGGCACCCAGTTGATTCAACGCAGGCCCGGCAATCTTCACAAGCATCCGTATTAATTTGAAAGAAATTCTCTGTTGGCACCGTTTGGTTCTTTGCAAAAATCTTACGGTCTTGGCGCTTCTTCTTACCATGAAAAGTTAGCGCGCATTCTTTATTAGAAACAATTATCTTCACGCCTTCTTTCTTAATCACTTCCCGCAGCAGCCCTTTATAAAAGTAACGATCACTAGGATTCACTTCAGTGGCATAGTTTACGCCAAGGGCATGCACAGAATTAAGCATATCTTGCCGCGGCCGAATACGCCCTTCAACATTAACTCCCGAAGCCGGAGTCATCTGATGCCCAGTCATCGCGGTATTATCATTATCAAGCAAGATATAAGTAATATTATGATTGGCCTGAACTGAGTTAGAAATATCGGTAATGCCAGAGTGAAAGAAAGTCGAGTCCCCCATGAGAACAACTGAAGGGTTGCTCGTAAAAATATCAAGGCCGGCCCCAAGTGCGCCCCCCTGTCCCATGGCCGAAAGGTTATGCATCTCTTTAAAAGGAGGAAGAAAGGAAAGTGAGTAGCAGCCCACATCCCCGTGAGTGATAAGATCAACCCCTTCTTCTTTAAGAGTTTTTCTAAGATCTTTTAATAAAGAGAGTGTTTCCCGGTGAGGACAGCCCGGACAGAAGGTGGGCAGTCTTCTTGGCAGAGCATCGGTTATTCTCTTTATATCA
>CALHBL010000110.1 GCA_937930825.1 uncultured Bacteriovoracaceae bacterium | reverse complement strand
CATACTGATGCGCTAGATTCTAGAATAAAAGAAAAAACGACAAAGTTAGAAAAGTACATGGAGGGTAAGACCCATGCCAAGTGGAATTGCTATGTGGAAGATAATAGTCACTATGCAGAAATAGAACTCTTAGGCCCTAAGTTTAAGTTTCATGCTAAGGCCAGCTCTGATTCTCTCTATAAGAGTATTGATCTTGTTCTCTCGAAGCTAGAAAAACAAGTTCAGAAGAAGAATGAAAAAATGAAGAACCGTATTCATCGCCGTGGTGAAAAGCCTGTGATCCTAGATTATCAATCAGCATGGGATGACTATGATGAAGATTATTACAAAGATATAGCTTAAGTTTAAAAATAGGAATTAACTCATAAGCGCGGTTTCAAGCCGCGCTTTTTTTATTTGACCTATCTATAACCAGAAGAAGTGCTGGCAGAAAAGTTAAGTCTATTATTAGTGCTGACATCAATGTTACCGAGCAAAGAATGCCAAAATTTACATTCGGCAGAAACTCACCAAATATATAGAGTCCAAAAGCAGAGCTTAAGATAAGCGTGGTGATAATGAGAGCGCTTCCCGTGTAGCGAAAAATGAGTTCTATATTCTCTTGCGCGGTCATTCCTGCATCGCGGTTCTTGAGATAATTGGATAGGAAGTGAATCGTATCATCGACAGCGATACCAAGGCATACGCTGGCCACTAAACTTGTTCCTAAGTTTAAATCCATATTAAAAATGGCCATGGTCGCAGCACCAAAAGTGAGGGGAAGAAGATTAGGAATAAGCGAGATTAAGCCAATCTTTATTGATCTAAAGACAATCATGAGAAGAAGAGCAACAAAGCCTAGTGCCATCGCAATAGAAGTTAGAAATGTTTCAACAACATAATCAATCATACCTTGAAAGAGATTCGCTTTCCCTGCAATGACAAGCTCTAAGCCTAGTTCTTGCGCCTTGGCCTTTATGCGTTCTTTATAAACTCCCCATGTTGTTGTGTCGTAGACTGTCCAGAGAAGGGATATTCGTGTACTTGAGAAGTCACTTGAAACTCTATTATTCATGTCCATTCCTGGTGGCAGGCCCATAGTATAGAAGAGGAGATACTCGGCAACGGTGTTACGAGAGTTAGGAATACTATAGAAATCAGAATTACCACCATTCATCACTTGATTCATTTTCTTTATAATATCAAGAATGGAGACAGTGTTATTCACGGGCGCTAAAGAGCGCAGCCAATTATTAAACTTCTCGAGCTTTACTAGAAACTCTGGAGATTTAACTAAGTCAGCTCCCCCGGCCTTTATAATAAGTTCAGGACCAGCACTACCACCGATATATTTCTTTACCACTTGGTTAGCTTTAGAAATAGTTGCATTTGAGCTGAAGTAGCTATCGGGGTCAGCATTGGTGGTAACATCTTTTGCAAGGTAGATTGACACAGCAGAGACTGAAATACTGAGAGCAATTATAAGAAAGCGAAAGCGGTAGATGAATTGATACGCTTTCTTCTCTAGTGCCGTCTCGGAGTTTTGCACAGCTTTTTGAGCAAAGATAGGCGGAATATGAAAAGGAATGAGCTTCAGTAGAGGGATTAAGAAAGTAATAGTGAAGATCCAGGCCAGCATACAGCCAATACCGGCCAGGAGACCGAGGTGCCTAATAGGGATGAGCTTAGTCGTCATAAGACTAAAGAGCCCAACGCTTGTTGAGAATGAAGTAAGAAAGGTTGGGATAAAGTTTTTCTCAATAGTATAGGCCAAAGCATCTTCTATTGATTTACCGGCCCCTCTAAATTGAAAGAAGTTCACAAGAATATGCACACTATCAGCGATGGCAATGGCAACAAGGATAATAGGCAGAATGGCTATGATGGCACTAAATTTAATTCCAATCCAAAAGCCAAGGCCTAGAGTACTTGTGACTGTGATAAGAACAATAAAGAGGGGCAAGAGCATCGCTTTAATACTTCTGAAAATATAGAAGAGGTAGACGAGAAGCAGAATGAAGAGAAGTGGAAGGATAGTTTTTACATCACTGGTAGAGACTTCCTCAAAGGCATAATTAAGGGGGGCCTTGCCCGTGAGATGGAAACCAAGGCCTTGACCTGAGAACTCTTTTAAAAGCTTGCGGGTGCTTAAGACAATTTCTTTGTAATTCAAGGTTTGAACATTAGAGGGAATCAGGTGGGCAAAGATAAGCGCAAGCTTAGTATTCTCATCAATTAAGTAGCCTTTGATGCTCTTATCATTGATCGCTATTTGCTTTCTCTTTGTTAAGAATTGATCATCCGTTCTTCCTTCTTCAATAAGTGGCGCTATTATAATATCGTCTTCTTCTGCATAAACATGATTATGATTAGTAATGGACTCCACTCTTATCACTTGAGGAATGAGCCAGGCCCTTTCAGTGATTTTTTGAATATTAGAGATATTCTTAGCAGAGAAGAGGTCATCATTAGGGTCTGTTACTGAAATAGCAATAACTAGCGTCTCATCATTACCAAAGGTTTTTTCTAAAAAGTTAAGACTTTCTAACTTGGGATCACTTGGATCAAACCAGATCCTGACATCATTCTTAGTTTGAAATTTAGACAACCCTATACTCAGAGCAATCATAGTAATCAGAGAAAAGAGAATAAAGAATTTAGGTCTCTTTGTTATAGCTGCGCTATAGGCAGCGATAATTTT
>CALHBL010000109.1 GCA_937930825.1 uncultured Bacteriovoracaceae bacterium | reverse complement strand
GGCCGACAGTAATTGAGACCGGCGTTTAAATTGGCAGTGATCATAGATGAAGGCTTTATTATTTCCCGTGGCCTGATTATATAAGCAGTCGCCATTAGCAAGAATAGAAAAGAGCTGGGGCAGAGATTCATAGAGTTCGGTGGTCTTACCTGAGGCAATCTGGGGGAACATGGGCATGGGAGGATTAAAGTTAAATGCTAAGTGCTCCCAAAGTAAGTGAAAAACTTCATGGCACATAACAAAGAGATTAGGTGGTCCAGAAAACGAGATGACGCCAAAGCCAGCTGATCCCCCTGATACATCTTGATAAGTATTGGTCGCCTCGACTCTAATTGGGCCGAGGGATATTGGTCTTTTTAAAGCAGATTGGGCGGCGCTAGTAGCAATGGCACTACAGTAATTGGCCATGTCTTGATGAGTAAATGAGCGCGCGTTTGCCGTACCAAAGAGTATAGAGGCCGTAAGTGCTAAGAGAAAAATCAGTCTTCTCATTACCATCTCTATATACTGGGTAAATATGTAAAAGGACTTTTTTCATCCGCTTCTTCATCCTTCTCTTCTGCCGTCTCTTTCTTTTCAAGACGTACCCATTCGATGAACTTAGTAGGAATTGAATTGATAGAGTTCGCCTCAGAGATATGCATATTTCTCGTATCATTTACTTTAAAAACAGACCCATCAAATTTAACAACCTCTTTAACCTTATTTAGTGAATAGTCATAAGAGTCTACTATGTCTAATTCTACTAAGGAGTTACTAGTATTAAATGCCCCTAAGGAGTTACTAGTTTTAAATGCCCCTAAGGAGTTACTAGTATTAAATGCCGCTAAGGAGTTACTAGTATTTAATGCACCAAAGGAGTTACTGTGATTAAAAGCTTCCCTGAGAATATCCGCCGTTATAACTTGGTCTTCTGCTAAAACCTGGTTTTCTGTTATAAGGGGATTGACTAAAGTGACGCCACCAGTTTGGTTCTCATGCCCCCCTGACCCTTCTTGGTGCTCGTTCAGCATATTAGCAAAGAGATCGGCCACTGGCTGACCTCCGCCTCCTGTTGCACCTCCTGCGTAACTTGCTGAGATATGCAGAAGGTTTGTTACTATGCTTATATAAAGAACAATATATTTTTTCATGAGATTTTCTCCACAGAATTACTAAAGTTTAAATTACAGTGACCTGCAAAGAAAGCGATCATATTATCACCACCTGATTCTGTTTCTTTTGGAATAGTTTTATTTGTGTATTCAATATAAACTTTTTTAAATGACTTGAGTAACTCGGGAAGATCTTCTTGGCTTATTGAGATATGAAAACTATTTGACATTTCAAGCTCAGATGAACACTTATGAAGAAGTGTCTTCTTCGCCTCTATCAATTTCATATTATAATGATGGATTGTAGAACCTATGTAAGTATCTTCCGAAGTAAAATAAAATCGACCATCCCTAATAGAGATAAATTTCAAATTTTGCATGTTCTGTACTTGTCTCTTAGCAAAGCTTAAGTGACAGTCTATATCTGCTTGAGGAATGAGAGTTGGGATGAGAGCTGGATTTTCTTCATTATTAATATATTTTAGAGCGGCCACACTTTCAATGAGCTGTTTTTCACTAGCTCCACTATTACATTGAGTCATACAAATAATGAGAGAATCATAAATTGTTGGATTATCAAGCTGCTCACATGAGGATAATGAATAAGGTAGACCTGTATTGTATTTAACTGAAACCCACCTCTTAAGACTTCCACTAAGGCCCTTCACCCAAGTACTTGGGTGAGCATCATTGAAAAGTCTCTCAAAGACGGCATTAATATTCTTGTCAGATGGAGCTCTCTTCAAGTGTCCATTCTTCCATTTGTGAAAGGTTTGGTAACTGATTGGCATATCATCTTCCGAACTATCTGAATTATAGTGACCAACAAGCTTGCTTTTATTATCAATGACAAGTTGTAAGAACTCCTCATAGAATTCTAATTTCTCATCATCCATCCTATGAGATGAAGAATTTATAGAATCTCCTGTAAGCATTAGCACCACCTTCTTTTTTCTATAAAAGTGAAAATTCCTTTTGAGAATATTTTTATTACGCCAAGTGTAATTCATTTGCAAGTTTGAAAAATCAAGGTTCCTAAAGTATTGAAAATACGAAACTCGTCACTGCTAGGCGCTTTTGACCGGTAATAATGAGGAGTATCTTTCGTTTTCATGAAAAAAATATTACCCAACTTTTTTTCAAAGAAAACACTCTTGACGAAAAAAACATGAAAAATAAAACACTGTAATTATCCAAAATCTTACTTGGCATCAGCTCTAAGATTCCTAAACGAAAAACTTTCGAAAAGAAAATTGATTACTTTACTTCAGCTGAGTATCTCAACTCTAGCAATTATTGAGAACGATCACCTTTCGATAAAACTTCAAAAAAAAATGGGGTCGGTGATTTTCAAGATGATTAGAATTTAACAATTTAATTTAAGGAGCAAAGAAATGAGTTTAAAAAAAGCGATTGTGCTATTTAGCATAGCTTCACAGGCATTGGCGGGATTACCTGATTCGGCCAGAGATATTA
>CALHBL010000108.1 GCA_937930825.1 uncultured Bacteriovoracaceae bacterium | reverse complement strand
AGCATAGATAATTTTATGAGGATTTACTTCTTTTAAGTCAGTAATGATGTCCTTAATAACAATTGTTCTCTTATCAAAACTATTCATTTCATTTTTTCCATACCCGCATACTAGAATAGCAACGACTAGTGCAGTCCAGTGACACCACTTCATCCCCTAACTTATTTATTGTCGGCGGAAAATGTTATTTGACCGCCAGAGTCTGAACTGGCCGCAGAATTAACACTTACCACTTTTCCTTCTTCTAAGAGTTTATAGAACGTAGACTTCTCTGCCGGCCCCAATCCACTACCTATATAACCTTGGTTACTCAAGTAAAACTTGAGGCCCTCTAAACGCTCATCAGTGTTAAAAAGCTCAGGATTTACAAAAACTGCACCATTGTGAAATATAATTGACTCATATGAAAGTTCTACATCCATCGCCTCTGAAAGGTTAAATAACGCCTCTTGATTAAGAGTGTGGGTATTCTCCAGCTTTGGGAAAACATCAGTGAAATCCACAGCTAATACAGAGTGAGACAAAAGAGCAAGTGAGCCTATTTTGATATAATCAGAAATCTTCATAGAAATATTCCTTTAAAATTACTTGAGCAAATTTAAATGCCTATACTTTGAGCGTCTTTGCTTGAATGAGCAGCACTGAGTTACAACTACAAGAATACACACTATTCGTAAAGGCAAATAGAGTGATCAACACTAACAGGCGAATACTAGAGCTAGCTAGTTAGCTGGGAGCCCCTTTACATAGTGTAGAATATTCATAATTTTAGCTGCGTCTTTACGGCTGACACCTCTTAGCTAGAGCAGGTTCATTATTGCTATTTTTTGCGAAGTGGCCATCCTTCATAATTAATAATATTTTCACAATTCCTAAACACATCCCTATTATGTAAATGGAAAACCTTTTCCAAGGACTGCTAAGACAAATTCGAGATCTTCAAACTTCTCTTCAGAGTGACCAGTGGAGAGATAGAGCTTTTTAAAGCCTAACTCGGCCAATTCTCTAATAACCTCAGTCCCATTTAATTCATCTTCTTGAAGGTCAAAGTCTATATAGAAGCTTGCCTGCTGTGAGTGCTCAATAGATTTATTTTGAAATTCTCTATAAGAGCTATGGCCAAAATAGGGAATGTTCATTTCTTTGCAACGCTGCTTCCAAGCAAAGCGAACAAGGGAGTCATCATCAATGTGAATAATTTCTGTAACTCTATTAAAAGTTAAAACCACTTTGGTTCCCACATTTTCAGAGCTTTCGATATGAAGGGCCCCTCCAACAGATTGAGTGAATTGTTTAGCAGTCAGAAGTCCTATCCCATTCCCCTTTAATTTACCATGACTAAGAGGCTTGCTTAAGAGTGTTTCAAGAATATCTTTTGGTATTCCTACCCCATTATCCTCAACAACAATTTGATTTTTGGAAATCTTTATAAATATTGGACCGTCACTAAACTCGACGGCATTATTAATAAGATTGGATAAACAGCGATTCAGTTTAGACTTACGGCAAATGAGATTAAAGTTATCTTCAACAACAAGATTGATCTGTGTGCTATGCTCGATTTCTTTTTGCTTAATTAAGTCTTCTAAGGAAGCCTTAATATCAAGAGACACTTCCTCTTCTTGCCGAGAGCTATCCAAGAGATCATCTGATATATCTTTAATTCGCTCTGTAACAGAGCTCAGTACATCTTTATTGACCTCTGTGTCTAATGACAAGAGCACCTTCAATGTTGCCAGCGGCGATTTAATGTCATGGGCCAACTTCCTCGCTAATTCCGTTTTCGCCACCTTTTCTATGTACTGGGTATTTTCTCTTTCAAGGTTTTTCACTTTATTCTTAATTTCTAAAACAGGACCTTTCAAGCTTTTATAGTCATCCTCTATCTCTGGAGCTTTTTTATCCAAAAGAACTCTACCGAAGAAATCAACTAATCGATTAGCAAAAATTTTCAAAACCCAAGATGAGATAAATACTATAAGTATGGTAATCAATGAGTATTGGAATAATATTTTAAGAATAAGAGGAGCTGTAAAAAGACTAAAGAAATTTGGCATTTTAAATTGGAAAAAGACTTGAGTAAAAGCATTAACCTTCAAACAAAAAACCTCCTCTCTACTGATGCATTCTTTTGAGGGGTTAACTATATTGCTGGCAATGGTTTTACTTTTTTGGGTATCAAATACAGAAACTTCGATTAATCCAGTAGACTCCAATGACCTTGCAGTACTTGAGACAAATTCCCGAAAATCCCCTTGGGTAATTTCATTGAAACTCGCTTTTACTAAGGTCTCAGCTGCCACTTTTTTTTCAGAATAGTAGTTTTCTTCTATGGTTGATTTAAGAAATGAAACAGTAAAGATTAAATTAATTGTTAATGCAGAAGTTAAAAGTAGAATGTAGATGAATCGAAGCTTTATCATACTAAGCTATAGGGTGAATTTCCCCTGCCTCTCTCTTTCCCTGCTTTTCACCTAAGGGACCAACCCAGAGGTCAGTAAGGTTAGAATCAATAACTTTATAAACAAATCCGTGTATGCCCTTTTGGGATAAATCACATAAATAAGCTTCTCCTTGATTATAGTCTAATTTTTCAAGTGAGCTAATTTCTTCATAAGGAATCCCTTTGCCTACATTAAAGGCCATTTTGCCAGAGGAATTCAACCAATAATAAAAATGCCCTAAACACGGATCTTCATCGGCAGATATTTCTCTCTTCTGTCCCTTCTCAAAACCCCAAAAGAAACGCCATGCTTCGTAATATGACTTTAAGATGGCCTTATCTTTATTGAGATCTGTTCCATAACCATAGAATCTAAAATTCTTTCCCCAAATCTCAGTGCAAAAGATGGGAAGGCCTTGGTCATTATGAAAATAAAGAGTTCGGCTCTTTGCCAGGTTTTTAACATTATTCAGATATTGCTGAATTTTACCTACAAGATTAAATTGAACCTCATGAACTTCTGTTTTTTCTAACCATGCTTTTAAAATGGTATGCCTTTCCAGAAGTTCTTTTTGAGCACCTAAGAGGGCCTCATCCTGATCATAGTGAAAGGCGCAGCCATTACTGCTTTTGAATTCGACTTCCTTCTTCACACCACCTTGAAGAGATTTTATTGTCCAAACAAAACTTCTATCTAAGAGTGGCCACCTTTCTAAAACCTCTCCTAAAGCTTTCCATTGAGAAACCTCATGAGAAAAATCCTCTCCAGTACCGATCAGCTCAAAGTCATCAAGTTTAAAGTGACATTTATGAAAAGAAAATTGAGGATAAACCGGACATCCTCGAACTTCGGTAAGTTCAAATCCAAGTTCAGGTTTTTCTCTCAGACTATTGAAGAATTTCTGAAAATCTGTTTCAGCTGCTCTAGTCAATTCTCCACTCCCAAAGAGAAAGACCAC
Source organism: uncultured Bacteriovoracaceae bacterium (assembly GCA_937930825.1). Lineage (GTDB taxonomy): Bacteria > Bdellovibrionota > Bacteriovoracia > Bacteriovoracales > Bacteriovoracaceae. The sequence goes on along the minus strand of CALHBL010000108.1, from coordinate 3,400 downwards.
CATCGAAATGATTAAGATTACTCAGAGAATATTGAGAGTTCGTGAGGTAAATCATTTTAGTATGAATTATAGGAAGAACTCTGTATTCCTTTAAAAGAGATAAGTGAAGGTTCTGAAGTCCTTCCTTATATTTTGCCCTATCAAGGGTACCCTTCACTTCATTTAACAAGCTTACTGCAGAATCATTCTTATAATTAAAAGCTGTTAAGGGGTGATTAAAGAGGTAAACAAACTCTATTATGGGATCGTAACCAGAAACACCTGAGTAGAGATAAACGAGATCGAAGTCTTTCTTTGTTAACACCTGCTTCAGCTCTGTAATTGGCACAATCTGAATGTCTAAGTTTACACCTAGTTTCGCTAGTTCTTTCTTGATCATTGGAACTACTGGAGTTTCGGCCATCCAATCAAAGACAATAACTTTATAAGTTTCATCGCCTTTCACCTTGCTGTCACTATAAAGAGAGCTAACAACACCATCATCTAATCGGGCCAAATTGTCAGAAGTAAATACTTGATCTGTTTTAAGCCCAAGCTTATCATTAATTTCAATTTTCTCTTTTGCTCTATTAATTAGAGAGAATAAGGCCTTTCTCTTAGGAGTTGTGTCTAGCTTTGGAGAATCAATATTGGGAAGAAAGAATTCAGTCAGACTTGGAGCAGAGATATACTTCTTCCCTTCCAGTTTTGCTAACTTTACACCTGAAGAGTAATCACTACCAACTAAGACGACATTCTTATTTTCTTTGTAATACTTTATGGATTTATCAAAGCTGGTAATTTCTTTAATTACGACTTCTTCTACAGTCTTTGCCGTATTTAAATAGTGTTCTTTTACCTTTGAGAGATTCATCTCATCTTTGGTGAATTTCTTTACTTGAAAAGGCCCACTCAAGCTATAGAGATCCTTTTTAAAAGTCTCATCTTCCTTTGCGTAACTCCTTGGCACTATTCCATATTCAGGAGAAGCAAGATTGAAGAGAAATCCATTCACGACCTTATTAAGCTTTAAGCTAATTATACTTCCTTCGAGGCTCAGACCAGAGCAATCCCCTTCAGCACATACGGCTTCGCTCAGATCGGAGTGAGAAGTTCTCTTTAGTTTAAGTACTCGCTTTAGGCTCTCAAAAACATCTTGAGGCGAAATCTCACTACCATTATGAAAGAAGTGTCCCTTAGATATTTCTATTCTAATTGATTTCTTATCTTGGGAGAATTGCCAAGAAGAAGCAATGGCAGGGCGATACTGAGACTTACCATCTAGCCGAATAAGAGGCTCCACAAGATTATCAGTAATGAAGTACTTCCATAAACTACCAGCGGTAGCAACGTCCCAATTATAGTCATGATGGATATGAGGAAAGACAAAGGTGAGAGGTTGATGTGTTTGATTCATTTTTTGACATCCATTATTGATAAAGAAGGCAACAAGCAAAAACAATCTCTTAATCACTTGTCTATTCCTATTTCTAAATTACTTATGAGATGTGAAAAGAACTTCATCCTCAGTTAAGATAATACCGTATGAGTTCTCACGAAGAAGATCAAGAAGGTCATCATCACTTGTAATTTCTTCAGGCATTAGTGCACCTTTTTTAATAAGGAGGTCAACAACTTCTTCTCTTTCAATAGGCTCGATCGAAATTGTTCGGCATGAACTATCAATAGCTGTTAAAGTAAAAGGCACTCCATTGGAATGTCTTCTTTCTGATACACCTAAAGTGATTGTCAGAGGAGATGATCTTTCATTACTTCCAATTGATTCAAAACGATGTGGCATTTCTCTTCTTTCAAGAAGCGGAGTATTGAAAGGCCATGAGGAATTCACACTTTCCTCGCTTTGAATATTAATAATTCCGTCATTTATTAAATCATTAATTGAAATGCCTGTTAGAGTCGGTGATTTTCTAATAATAAAGAAAGATTTCTTTTTTAGATTTTCAAAATTTTTTTTGACTGTAGAACAACTCTCAACAGAATTGTCATTATCCTGCTTAGTACTTGGCTCAATATCGGTATCACTACCAAAAGCAAGAGAACTTGGAAAAAGAAATACAAGAATTTTCAATAAAGCTAATGCTAATTTAGTCATGGTTTTTCTCCTCAAAAGAACATTCTTCTCAAATATTTTTAATGATCGCCAGATAAAAGTGAAATATTTAATTAACCTTCTTGACCTGAAACAACTAAGCGAAGAATCATGTACTTAGACTGCTTTTATTTCATTAAAGTATTATTGTGTCTAGGATCAAAGATTTTTTCCAAATTATTTTTAAGACCTGCTCTTTTGACCAAAATGAGCCCAAGCCCTTCTTTAGCTTCTTCTGGTAAATCTTCTAATTCGATCAATAATTTGATGCAATCAAAGATAGACTCAATATCTGAATTAATATCGTGACGAAGTTTAGAGTCCATTTTCTCTGATCCTTGATAATTCTTTAGACATTTGTGACTTACTTATTTTAAGTGCCCTTGCGGCAGCACTTTGCTTTCCTTCATATTTATCAAGAGTTTTCATAAGGATGTCATGTCTCACTTGTTCTAAATAGCCCTTAATCCCTAAAGCGAAGATTTCTTCAGGAAGGTTTTCTTTTGTAAGTGAGAATGAACTGAGTTGGCACTTTTCTATTGAAGCAGCTCTTAGAGTCATTTTTGAAGGAAGATCTTCACGGTGAACTATTCCTACTCCAAAAGTATTCCAATTCTCTACTAGGTCCTTAATTTCTCTCACGTTTCCAGGCCAGTCGTAGGCCAGCAGGATTTCCTTGGCCTCAGGAGATATAAAGATCTTTCTCTCCCCTTTACTCACTTCATTCATGATTAGAGGAAGGATATCAGCTCTGCGGTCTTTTAATCCTTTGAGATTTAAGATGAAAGTTTTGATGCGAAAGTAGAGATCTTTTCTAAAGTAGCCCCTTGCTACTAAATCATCCATATTCTCACTTGTGGCACAGATAATCTTAAAAGAAACTTTCTCAGGCCTATTGGCACCCAGGGGATAAATGATCCCCTGATCAAGTGCGGTCAGCAGTTTAAGCTGTGCTTTAGTGCTTAGCCCATGAATCTCATCAAGAAAGAGCGTTCCCTTCTCTGCCATCTTTATCAGGCCTACTTTATTTTCGCTGGCCCCAGTAAAAGAGCCTTTCTTGTGGCCGAAGAGTTCACTATCAATGGTCATTTCGTTGAATTGGGCACAGTTCAAGCTTACTAGTGGTGCCTCACAAGAGTGAGTTAAGTCGTGAATGATTTGAGCAAGATAGGTTTTTCCAGTACCGGAAGGCCCTTGAATAAGAATAGCTCTACTTGATTCTTTTATGCTTCCCAGTTTTCTTAAGATCTCTTTGGTTTCCTCATCATCTGTAACAAAGCGTTTAGAAATTACTGAGAATTGATTACTTTG
>CALHBL010000107.1 GCA_937930825.1 uncultured Bacteriovoracaceae bacterium | reverse complement strand
AAGGCAATTTTCTTAACAGGAGCGAACTCACCAGCAGTATAGTATTCAGTTGCAAGACCAATAAAGAGGCCAACAAGTGAGCCAAGAACCATTGCATAGAATGGGCCCATAGCATAAGGGAAGATAGTGAATTCCATTCCTGAAACAACAAAGTAAGAACCGATAAAGAGTCCAACTAAACCTACTATTGGGGCAAGTCTTAAGGCCCAAGCTGGATCAGAAGCTTTAAGAATATTCATAGAAAGAATACCTAGGACTGAAGCAACAAGACCTATTGTTACAATAATGAGAGGAAGCATGACAGCACCAGAGGCCGCTGCATAAGTAGAACCGATGAACATAGTTGCGATTACTGAACCAACATAGGACTCAAAAATATCGGCACCCCTACCAGCAGTGTCACCAACGTTGTCAGCAATAGTTGCAGGATTTCTTGGATCATCTTCTGGAATACCAGCTTCAACTTTACCAACAAGGTCAGCACCAACGTCTGCAGCTTTTGTATAAATACCACCACCAACTCTTGCAAAAAGAGCGATTGAAGAAGCACCCATGGCAAAACCGTTAAGAGCTTCAATAGTTGAAGATCCGGATAACCACTTATAAAGGAGGGCAACACCCATAAGACCAACAGAAGCAACGACCATGCCCATTACTGAGCCACCGTAGAAAGCAACTAGGAGTGCTTTACCTTGACCACTTTGAGCAGCAGCTTCTGCAGTTCTAACATTTGCTTTCGTTGCAGCCTTCATACCAATGAAGCCACATATCATTGAAGAAAGAGCTCCTACAATGTAGCAGATCGCAGTATTCCAACCGAGTTTAACCCCTAGAAGAATAGTAACGACAGCTAAAAAGCCAGAAAGAATTGTGTACTCTTTACGGAGAAACGTAAAAGAGCCATCTTCAATCAATTTGGCGATACTAATCATTTTGGCGTTTCCGGCCGGTTGTTTAGCAACCCACATGTAGGTTAGCATGGCAAAAATAAAGCCAGCTGCGCCAACGAATGGGCTATAAGACAGCATACTTAGTGAAGATTCCATCAGAACCAACTCCTTTAAAAGCAAAGTCGAAAAATCGACAGTTAATATTGTTAGGTTTTAGCCACAGTGCTAAGACCTTTTTTTAATAAAAAATATAATACATTAATAGCCGATTAGAACTATCATATAGGTAGGCATGCGTAAAACTTTAATTTAATAAGGATTTCCCTTGGCAGTGCAGAATAAGCCAGATCAAAGTATTCAGAATATTAAGAAGAGCTCAACAACTTCGTTAGTATTTGCGACTTTGAAAATGGCGGTAGCGACCTTCTCTAGCCGAATTCTTGGCTTGGTGCGTGAGCAGGTGATGGCCGCGAGTTTCGGGGCATCAGGACTGACTGACGCTTTCACTGTGGCCTATCGAGTTCCCAATATGCTGCGGGATCTCTTTGCAGAAGGCGCCTTTAGCTCTGCCTTTGTTCCTATCTTCACTAAAGCAAGAGTAGAGAACGAAAAATTGGCCAGAACTCTTCTTTGGTCAATGGCGATTATCTTGGGGCTCATTACTCTAAGCTTAAGTGGTCTTATTATTTACTTTGCGCCTGAAGTTGTCAGGCTGATGACTGATGAAGAATTTACACGGGACCCAAGTAGAATGGGCTTGACCGTGCAAATGGTGCGGATCATGGCGCCTTTTCTGACTCTTATCTCACTAGCGGCGCTCTTTATGGGTGCTTTGAACACAATAAAGATATTCTTTGTCCCTGCACTAGCACCTGCTGCTTTTAATATTATCATGATTGCTTCGATGCTCACCCTTCCGCCCTTTCTCATTGCCAGAGGCCAGCATCCCATAATCGCTCTTGCCATTGGCGTTATAGGTGGGGGGCTGATTCAGCTTTTCATCCAGATTCCTCTGATTTTCAAAAAGGGGCTAGGGCCTACAGGTGAGTACCAATTCAAAGGGAAGTGGACGGAGAGTATCTTAAAGAGACTTGGAATTGGAACTTTCGGCATTGCTGCTACTCAAGTTAATATTTTAATAACAACGATACTGGCAACAGGAACGGAGCTGGGTGCAGTCTCATGGCTGACCTATGCCTTTAGACTCTTTCAATTTCCTGTTGGAATTCTCAGCGTTAGCATTGCAGGCTCAAACCTTGTTCACTTCTCTCAAGCTTGGAAAGAGGGTGATGAAGCCCAGGCAAAACGACTCTTAAAGGCCAGTTACGATTTTAGTTGGCTGGTTATAGTTCCAGCCTTTGCTCTTATGATGGCGCTATCCAAAGAGACAGTTAACTTGGTTTTTGAAAGAGGCGCTTTTTCTAATGCTGACAGCTTACAAACGGCTAAAGCGCTCACTCAATACTTGTGGGGGCTGCCCTTTTATGGACTCTATAAAATATTTGCACCAACATTCTTTAGTATCGATAAGCCTAAAGTCCCGGTCATTATTTCAATGGTGGCCGTTGGGTTTAATATAGTATTTTGCTTAGTTATGGTTCCTCAGTACGGCTTCTGGGTTTTGGCCCTAGGAACAAGTCTCTCCATGGTCTTTAACTGCACGCTCCAAGCATCTGTTCTGAGTCACTTCTTAGACTTAAAGTTATCTTTCTTTATAAGCTTAAGAGTTCTTAAATTTGTGCTTTGTGGCGTTGGCTGCTTTTTCTTAACTAACTTCTTAAAAATGAAGTTCTATCAATTTGATGGTGCGCTCTGGGAGAGATTCTTGCAATTTTCGATATGCGCTATCGCTGGCATTAGTTTATACGCAGCTCTTCTCCTTATTTTCGGCGAAGGAAGGGCCTTGAAGAAACTGATTAAAAAGAAATAAACTCAGTTGAGTATAAATTATTGTTTTTAATAAACTCTTCTCTTGTTAGAGTTCCCCGAATTGGATAAACTGACAATGATATATAGAATTAGCCCTAAGGGTCATTATAGGATGTGTTCATGAGAACTGATTTTGACACGCTCCGAACTCTTGCCATATACACAGTAAACTTACTTGCTGAGAACGGTATGATTGAGTTTGAGATTGATAAGCGTGAAGCCTTGGTGGATGCCATGGCAACTGAGTATGGGGTAAGCTTCGCTACAGACGAAGATATTCGTGATCAGGCGATTGAAGAAGTAGAAGATAAAATGGGAGTTGATAATCTCCCCGAAGATGTAACTGAGAGTGAAATGTTCAATCATGCACGAAAAGAGATCATTAAATCTTTTTCAGGTGAGAATATTTCAGGTCTCTACTTAGTCGAGTCCTTGCATGAAGTTGCAAAGAGACTGAATAGTTTCCTTATGGAGTGTGAGATCATTGACGATGTCTTTGGTGTCGATGAGGATATTCATGCTTTTCTTGTTAAGAAGATTAGAGTCTTTTCAACTAAGAAGAATTAATTAACTTTAAAATTAGTTTTTAAAAGGGCTTCTCTGAGAAGCCTTTTTTTATTTTGAAGTTCTTTCTATATTAAGCATCATTTGCTCAAAGTAGGGCCCCTCAACCACGCCATTTAAAACCGATGAAAGTGCAGTTGCAAAGAGTGCTTTGTTTCGGGTTACATCTCTTATGAGAAAGGCATCTAGGTAGCAGCGAGAGATTTGAGCTCTTGTTGCTGTACCCTCTATTCGAACAATTTCTATATCTTTAGAGATAACGCTGGGATGCTCTTCAAAATCCGCAGGCATTCTAATATCACTGGCATCAAGGTCAAAAACCATTTCCAACTTCTCTATATGGTTTTTAAAATCTTCTTCTATGGAAATACTCTTGTCATAGGATTCGAACCATTCAAGCTTTGCTCTCCAATCATACTTGGTATCAACTCTCTCCCACTGAACAAGATCTTTTTCATTAACTTTCAAGCCCCACCAACTTGGTAGGCTAAAGCTGAAACCATTGAAGTCAAAATCAACAGCTGTTTCAAGAAAAGTATCCTTCTCTTCAGCTATAACAATGAGGGCGTAAATAAGGGCGGCCAGAAAAGTAGCTAAGACTAACCAGCTGAAAATATGGTCATAGAACATAAGTGAAGTCTGTCAGAACAAAGGTCATGTAGGCAAGTTTTTAGGTGGGGGGGTCTATGTAAAATCAGTGAGTTGTGACCTGATGCAGTATTATCAAGTATTAAGCTAAAGTTATTTTCAAATGTTACCGATATAATATTGAGATAAAACGAAGTGAGTTTCTATTAGAATTCCATTTGGAGCCAGTTTATGAGGTTTTTAAAATTATTAAGTAAAACAGCTAACGGCATATTGCTGCCGATACTTCTGCTCATTATGAGTTTATTGCAAACAGAAGGGGTTAAAGCTGACGACGAATATGGATCTGAATATAGTCGTAATTACAAATGTGATCATATTGATGAATATAGGCACAGAGCTGAATACAGAGGTTGTCTTAGAGCTGGAGTTCTTAAGAGCATGGATGGAGAAGACTGCGAGGTTTGCTTCTCTGATCATCAAGAGCAAACGAATCCATGGGTTGAGGCCTTAGGTATTGTTGCCGGACCATTGGCCTACTTTGGTTCTGCTTATGTTGGTGCAAAGTACGCCTACAAATCTCAAAAAGAATGGGCCGGTGCCTATGAGGCAGGTCACGCAGGTTGTACTTCTCGTTTTAACTCTTATTTAGATTATTCAATAACAAGAGGTTCCAATCCTATTTTGCCAGAAGAGGCAGAGGGGATGATGAATTCTTGTAACGGCTCTAGCCTTGCAGGTGGTGGCTATGCAGGCTTCAATGGGCTTAGTGGGAATGGCTTCGGTGGCTTTGGTAATGGTTTTACTGGAGGTGGTTATAGCAATGGCTTTCTTAATGGAATGGCCGGTCCTTATGGTATAGGCGGTGGAATAAGAGGCGGAATCCAAATTGGTGGAGGCTTCGGTGGCGGCTTCGGCGGTGGCATGGGCGGCGGTTTCGGCGGTGGCTTTGGTGGCGGCGGTATGGGCGGCGGTTTTGGCGGCGGAATCCGAATTGGCGGCGGTTTTGGTGGCGGCATGGGCGGTGGTTTTGGTGGCGGCATGGGCGGTGGCTTTGGCGGCGGCATGGGCGGTGGCTTTGGTGGCGGCATGGGCGGCGGCTTTGGAATGGGTTATGGAATGCAGATGCCTAACTATGGTGGAA
>CALHBL010000106.1 GCA_937930825.1 uncultured Bacteriovoracaceae bacterium | reverse complement strand
TGATTATAAAACAGATATAGACGCGGCCACAAAAGATAAGATAGTTGTTGAGTATGCTCCGCTAGTTAAGTTTATAGCGCAGAAAATTGCATCTCGCTTGCCATCTAATATCGAACTCGACGACCTTATTAGCTGTGGTGTTATCGGGCTAATGGATGCTATCGATAAGTTTGATCCTACAAGAGATAATAAATTTAAAACTTATGCAGAATTCAGAGTGAGGGGAGCTATTTTAGATGAGCTTCGTGCGCAAGATTGGGTACCACGTTCTGTTAGAGAGAAAGCAAAGTTAGTAGAAAGAACTTATACTAGGTTGGAGTCAGACCTCGGTCGTCCCGCAACAGATGAGGAAATGTGTCAAGCTCTCGATTGTACACAGGACGAATTTTACGATCTGTTGAATAAAGCGAAATCTGTGTCATTATTAAATATCGATGATAGTGCTTCCTTTAATAGAGGTGATAAAAAACTTCTAGCAGGCTTGATGGAAGATAATAAGAGTTCTAATCCCTTTAATGCTGTAAGTTATAAAGATATTAGAGATAAAATTAAGGAAGGTATTAAGTCATTGCCTGAAAAGCAGCGTTTGGTCCTTTCTCTCTATTATTATGAAGATCTGAATTTGAAAGAGATTGGTTCTGTCCTTGATGTTACAGAGTCAAGAGTCTCGCAGCTTCATACTCAAGCGATAATGAAGTTAAAAGCAAAATTAAAGAATATTTTTGAATCTCCTGAGGATCTTGTAAATTAGGTTCTCTAGGTACCAGGAAGGTAAATGGAGCTCACAAAAAAAGAAAGAAACTTCTCAAAGACTATTGAATGTATTGAGGATTTATACGTATTAGGGGATTCAAGTTTGTATCCCCTTTTTGATAGGCTTTTCTTCCAGGTTGATGAATTGAGCAGGCTCAGTGAATCAAAGCAAGATGCTATTTGTCCTAAATACAATAGTATACAAAATCTATTCCAGAAACATATTGAACGTCTTATCCTAGTCTATTTTGGCTCTCAATCACAGAGCTGTCAGGTTGCTTTTTGTAGTGACCTAGATACGGCTTCTATAGATCGAATAGATTTTATTTGTGAGTTATTACCTCAAGTCTTCAATTGTGGATCTACGTTTAATTTTGAAAAGAAATTAGCAATTAAGATAAATGAAAATATCATTACTTTTAAGGGTAAAGTAAACTTGCCGCAAAACCTTGAGAAATTAAGGTTAGATTGTTATCGTTTAACACGTACTTTTCTTAATTATAAGGTTCTATTTACTTTTAAAAGCTTGGAAGCTGATAAAGAAAATCTTTATGATATTGAGTTTAGATTTACCATACCTGATGAATTAGATAATGTTTTTGGTATTAAATTAAGTCCTTCAAAGTGGATTAGTTTTCCAAGCTTTGTTGCTGACTTTCAGCTGAGTTTAGATGCGCTTATGACTATGGGTAATCATACAATATATAAGGTTGATGAAAATTATCAATTAAAGACTTCGAGTATGCACGAAATAGAAAATTTTTCACAAAAAGATAAAGCAGTCGTTTTGCACTTCCCCTTTCTCTTTCGCCCGATATCCTTGATAATACCTGGAGAGGGAATAGTCGTTGATAAGTCTACGCTTTCTCGACAGAGCTCCACAGGATGTGACGAGGATTTAGAGAATGATAAAGGGCCTTCATGGCAACATATTGATCTTTTAGAACTCATGAGAAATTAGAGCTAATACAAAACTACCAGGAAGGAGATTTGCATACCATGCAAGTAAAAGTTGGTCGAACTCTTCATTTTTATTATTTATCAGTCCTCATTATAACCCTTGCTGGTTTTGCTATTGGAGTAAAGCAGTTTTGGGATAATGGTCCGTTTAATTCGGAGAGCCTAAATGCTACTCACGAGGCATCGGTTCACTTTGAAGAATTAAAGAAAAAAAATCCTATTAAAGGGATCGCATCACTTGTTGAAGCTGACCGCTCTAGAGATGCAATAACGACGCTATCTACTGTTGAGAAGAGGACAGTGATTCTCTCTAGGCTTTATTCATTAAGTAGTTTTAAAAACTTTCAATTAGCTTTGAAACAAAATAAAGTACTTTTAAATGAACTTATTTCTTACCCCCAAATGGGAAATGTTGTTCTTGTTCTTTCTAATAAAGTATCTAGCTTTGAAAGCTTTGTTGTCCAAAATCGTTGGAAAACTCTAAGTAGAATTTCTAGGCGAACTAAGGCGAGAGTAACAGGTAGAGCATTGCAGTCTCCCGGCTTTTACTCTTCGTCTAAACTTTCTACACTCTTTCGCTTAACTACAAAAGATATAGTGAATATGGAAAGAGTAACTGAAGAGTCAGTTCTCTCTTCTGTAGATAAGCAAATTATTATAACTAAGTTAAGAACGTTGAATACAGAGCTATCCATGCTTAAACGGTACATAACATCACTTCAAAACTTTCAAGGAAGTTATAGAACATTAGTGAAGAGATATAATAGTTGGTTTAATGAACTGGCACCTGAAATAGCCTTGAGTGAAATAACGAGGGAAGAGAAAACTAAAACACTCGCCTTTGGTTTTTTAGGGCTGGCCGGCTTTCTACTTTTAAGTTTGATAGGGGGAGTTATCATATATAAGAGAACTTGCCGCTCATCTGTTAAGAGATGGGAAGGGCAAACCTTAAAGCTTTTTCAAGATGGTTTGATTCCGTTAGAGAATAAAGTCAATATGGAGAAGTTGTCTGCAGACTTTAATCAAGAGTTTGACAAATGTCGGGAGTATTTTCATAAGAGAATATCATTCGGTAGTGTTTTCCAAGAAGCAGTGCCCTTTAGTTCTATTTTACTCGATTCTAATTTAAATGTGAGTTGGGCCAATGATCTCTTTTATCAGCACTGGAATGTTGAAGAAACTCACCATAATGGTGGTAACGTTTCTTGGGATTACCTTCAGCAGTTTACTAATTTGGGTGAAGATGATCCTGTTTTAATGGCCCACCACCAGGGAATTGCTGGTATCTATCAAATTCAAGTGAGAAGAGATGATACATCTGATCGCCTACCTTATGAAATGTATGTTTCACCGGTGGAGTACTCAGGGCAAAAGAGAATAATGATCTTCTTCTATCCTTTAAGAAGTTTAGAGGAAACTATTGCTAATCAAACAAGGTCAATTGTGGGGCCTATCGGAAATACTCTTGAAGCATTTGTAAATGATAGTTTCACTAGTAAGGTTAGAGAGAAGCTTGCCAAAGATTATGAGGTCGCAGGAATCGGAGAGCTATTTAATAAATTACTTTCCTTCAAAGAAAAAATAGAAAATACAAATGATGAGAACCTTACTGAAATTTGTAATTTAGAGAAATCATTAGAAGAGCAAGTAAAACTAGTTAGTGATTTAGAAGCATTTACACTAAGAAAGCAAAATCTCAGTAATGATATCAAGAGTGATTTTGAAAATAGTAAGAACTCTATTGTGCATATTATCGATCTGCGTTATGAGCTAGAGTCACTTTTTAACAACTCTCACAATCTCGCTAGAAATCTAATAAAGCAGGAAACTCTTCTTCTAGAGGGAAGTGAAAAAGCTTCGCAAATAATTCAGGAGAATATCAAGGCCTTCTCTTCAATTAGTGAAACAAAGGGTGAGTTCAAAGAGTTTCGAAGTACAATTGATGATCTTAGATCAAGATTAAATCAATCCTTAGAGCAAACAATGCTCTTCATGAAAAAAGAAGGGCTTGATCCTAAGCTCGAAGCAAGTATATCTAGGATAAGGCTTGAGATGAAAGGAGTTGAAAGCTCCTTGCAGGGTTTTGGCAAAGTGATGAGAAAATTTGACGTGGGACTGTCTAAAATGGAGATGATTGTTGAGCAGTCTAGCCTCCCCGATAATGAAAAGAGCATCGATAGCTTGGCAAAAATTAAGCAGGAATTAGATAATAGCATTTTCGAGTTTGGTAGAATCTCGCGATCTGGCCAGAAAACTGATGATCTTGTGGTTGACTCCCTTAAGAATCTTTATAATTCATTTAGCCTTATGAATGATTTTGACAAGCATAGCGGCATTTTAATAGAGAAATATAGGGAAGAAGAGTTTGAAAAGAATGTTGTCTTCGTTGAGGATTCTTTTTTGAGTCAAGAGCTAAGTAATGAGTCAAGCTCAGGCCAAGAAGTATGAATCGAAGAATTTAGAAGTCTCTATTTTTAAGGCCTCTAAGTCGCTTTCATTTATTATATTATAATGGGCCCTCTTTACTTTTTCGCTCATACACAATTGATTCTCTATTATTTTTAATGTCGTTGCTTCATCTGTATTATCCCGCTTCAATACTCTTTCTAATTGCTTTTCTGCTGAACATGAAACGACTACTGAAAGGTCAAGTTGCTGATTGAGTTCTTTTTCGAAGAGGAGCGGAACATCATAAATAATAGGAGTTGTCTTCTTCTTTGGAAGTTTTGATTTAAAAAAAAGAGGTAGCTTTTGATAGAGATAATTTTCAAGGCCACTCTTAAGTAGTGAGCTATTAAAGAATAGTTCACGGAGTTTGGGAAAGTCGATCTCATTATTTTGGATCATTTGAGGCGCCAATTTTTTTAAAAAATTAATAGTCTCTTGTTCTTGGTAAATTTCATGGATGAGCTTATCGGCATCAACTACGATGAGGCCCTTGGCCTGTAAGAATTTACCCACAGTCGATTTACCACTACCAATGCCGCCGGTAAGACCAATGATAGGGTTGGGGACCTCATAGAGCCTTTGGGTCTCTTTGAGTATTTGGACAGAACTCTTTAATTTCGCCATTAGTTGATTTCGCTCATCTTTGCCTGTCTCCAAAAATGATCGAGTTCTTCTTGCTTAAGCTTACCAAACTCAATACCACTTCCTTTCATAATGTCTTCCATCTTATGAAACCGTTTTAAGAATTTCTTATTGGCCTGTTCAAGAACTTCTTCTGGGTTGAGGTCGAGATGGCGTGCCAGTTGGGCAGTGGAGAAGAGAAAATCACCCAGCTCCTCCGCAACTCTCTCTTTATTAATCTTGCTAGGCATGAGCTCTTCTTTGAGTTCCTGCCATTCTTCTTCGACTTTCCAGGCTACTTGTGAGGCATCTTCCCAGTCGAAGTTAATGGGCTCAGTTTTCTTACCAATGGCCATAGACACACTAAGTGAGGGGCCATTGAGAACCCTATTACTTATAGTTGAAGGAGCTTCTGCTTCCTTAGAGGAGAGGCTTTTTTCTTGCTCTTTTATTTTGATCCAATTCTCAGTGATTTCCTCTGGGCTAAAATTCTTTCTTTTTGGGTTGGCAAAAACATGAGGGTGTCTACGAATAAGCTTCTGCGTTAGGTTTTTGGCCACAGAGTTGATATTAAAAGCTCCTTCTTCTGAAGCAATTTGCGAGTGAAGAAGAACCTGTAAGAAGACGTCACCAAGTTCATCCTCTACTTCTTTAGCGTTACCATCCAGAATAGCATTCTTGAGTTCATATGCTTCTTCTAGTAAGTAGGGGACTAGACTGTCGTGGGTTTGCTTGAGGTCCCAGGCGCATCCCGATTTAGGGTCTCTTAATTGTTTAACCGTTTCAATTAGCTGATCAATTTCATTGCTCATTAGTCGTCCCTTCTTGAATAGTCATCAGTGTCTTTGCTGAAACGCTTAAAAATGCTAATGTAGTTATCTAGCAAAGAAAAAAGCAATCGTATCAAGTTATTGATCTTTTGAACATCGGCCTTCTCTATGATGCAGGAAAATTTAAAAATGGGTAAGTTAGAGTTAGGCTTTTCTTGTGGATTAAAGTCTCTGCCTTTTAAGAAGTCTTTTGTTCAGAAAATGAATGTTGTTGCAGAGTGTCTGAGCGATTTTCTAATACGAGGTAAGCCTAGTGGGCTAGACTTACTTGCCCTAGGGGCCAAAGAGTTTAGTGTGCATATCTCCCTTTGTGGAAGACAGAAGATTCGCTCTTTAAATAGAGATTATAGGGGAAAGGATAAAGTGACTGATGTCCTATCCTTTCCCATGAATGATAACCTTAGAGGATCAGATGAAGAGCTCTTTGAGATGTGTGAATTGGGAGATATTATAGTTTGCTCTCCAATTATGGAAAAACAGGCTAAAGAGTTCAGCATTTCTAATGAGGATGAATTCTTTCATTTAGTTGTTCATGGTTTTCTCCACCTCTGTGGTTATGATCATGAATTATCTGAAGAGGAAGAGACTCTTATGCAAGAGTTAGAAAATCAATTAATTGTGAATATTTCAAAAGGTATAGCGTAATGGAAGCATCAGTGAAAATCAGATTAGATGAATGTCGAAATGAAATAAAAGAATACATAGATAAGCTTGAAGTTCTTCGGAGGTCACTTTGAAGTAGATTCAAAGAAGGCCAGGCTTACAGAGATCGCTCAAATGGAAGCGATGGAAGGTTTTTGGGATGACGCCGATAATGCTTCTAAGCTGCAAAAAGAAAAAAGTCTTCTGAATGATGTTGTTTTGACTTATGAAAAGCTGAAAGAAGATAGCGAGGAGTTTGAGATTCTAAACGAGTATGCTTCAGATGATGATGATGAAGACTCTGGGAGTGAGGCAATTGTTGTTTTTGGCCGCTTTAAAGAGAGTTTTCTTAAGGCCGAGCAGAAAGTATTACTGAGTGAAGAAGCCGATCCCAATAACGCAATTATCAATATAAATGCTGGAGCAGGTGGAACAGAGTCATGTGACTGGGCCAGTATGCTCCACCGTATGATTGTTCGATGGGCGGAGTCCAAGTCCTTTAAAGTTAAAAACTTGGACTTCCAAGCAGGGGATTCTGCTGGTATGAAGTCTGCAACTATAGTGATTGAAGGACCCTATGCTTATGGGCTCTTGAAGTCTGAATCTGGAGTGCATCGACTTGTTCGAATTTCACCTTTTGATTCTAATGCCAGAAGACATACCTCCTTTGCCTCTCTCTATGTTTCTCCAGAAGTAGATGATGATATTGAGATTGAAATCAATGACAGTGACTTAAGGATTGATGTCTACCGCTCAGGTGGGGCCGGAGGACAGTCGGTCAATACAACTGATTCTGCAGTTCGTATTACCCACAAGCCAACAAATATAGTTGTGACATGTCAGAATGAAAGGTCGCAATTGCAGAATAAGATGCAAGCAATGAAAGTACTGCGTTCTCGATTATATGAGTTAGAAATGCAGAAGAAGAGAGAAGTAGCAGCTGAAGCCGAAGCAAATAAGAGAAAAATTGAATGGGGAAGTCAAATTCGATCCTATGTTTTACATCCTTATAAGTTGGTCAAAGACCACCGCTCTAATTTTGAAAGCTCTCAAGCGGATAAAGTTCTTGATGGAGACTTAGATGGATTTATGGACTCTTTTCTTAGGTGGTCGGTAGCTCCTATTGAGGAGCAAAGCTAGTATGTTAGGTATATTCTCTTCATTTTTTAAAACGCTCGTTTGGGATCGTTCCTCATTTAAGTTTGCTCTTGGAGTTTGGCTGGGCCTCTCTTTTTCGATTGCTGTGATTCTCAGCACGATTGGGCTGATGGATGGATTTGTTAGTTCTATGCGAAAGGGCTTAAAGAATAGCTCTGGGGATCTTTCGTTCTACTCTCGTAGTGGTTTTTTTAAATTAGAAGAGGATGAATTGAGTCTTTTGAAGAAGCTTGGAGTTGAAGAATTTTCTGCATCGATAGAGACTCAGGCTTTCATTGTACATGATGAAACGTCTAAGGGGATCTCGATAAAAGGTATTGATATTTCAAGCTTTGAGAAAATAACAACCAAGAAAATTACCTTAGGGGAGGGAAGTGTTGCCCTCGGCGATGAACTTGCAAATGCCCTTGGACTGAATATAGGAGATGAGGTTGTACTCGTTCTAGCAAAAGGAAATAAAGACCTAGAAGGTCTTCCTCTCCTTAAGCGCTTTAAGGTTTCTGGAATTGTTGATCATGGAATTTATCAAAAAGATTTACGCTTTGTTTATATGAAAAGAGAAGAGCTCTCTCAAATGCTTGGGGTTGGTGACAATGTTAATATGTATGCTTTTAATCTCCCTAAGAAGTTAGAGCCTCTAGACCAAGGTAAAAGGGCATCAGTTGTCGATTCTCTACGTTTTAAAGTAGAGGATATACTCGGTATCGATTATAGAGTGAAACCGTACTGGTATAACTTTAGCGCCCTATTAGAAGCCGTGGAAATTGAAAAAGTAACGATTGGTCTGATTCTTCAAATTATAGTTGTCATATCTATTTTTAATGTTCTGTCTTTTGTGACCTTCTTAAATGAAAGAAAGAGTAGGGAAATTTTTCTATTTCAGGCTTTGGGAATGAGCGCAGGTCACTTAAGAAGGTCTTGGTTAAGCCTTGTCCTCTTTCTCTGGGTGATTTCATGTGCATTTTCTCTTGTTTTTGTAAGGGCCTTTAATTTTGCCCTTATGAATTTTTCATTCTTGAAGGTTCCAGGTGATGTCTACTACTTAGGAAGTTTGTCATTAAGTTTAGACTTTGGTGATTATCTACTCGTATTCTCTGGAGCCCTGATTTGGTTATTTATCATTGTGGCCTTCGCTCTTTATAGAATGAATAAACAGTCTGTTTTACATGGGCTTAGAAAGGAGTTTTCTTAATGAGTTTAGTTGAGGTCAAAGAGGTAAAAAAGGTTTTTGGAGATTTTATTGCTCTCAATGGTCTTTCGCTAAGCCTGGAAGAGGGTGAGCAGTACGCAATCTTAGGTGCATCAGGATCAGGGAAGTCAACGCTTCTCTATTTAATTGGGGGATTGGATAAATCAGATGGTGGCTCGCTTACTGTTGATGGAAATCATCTCAATAAGTTAAGTGATGAAAAGCTTGCACGCTATAGAAATGAATATGTTGGCTTTGTTTTCCAGTTTCACTTTCTGCTTCCAAGTATGAACTGCTTAAAGAATATACTTCTTCCTGCAGAGATTGGAGGACACAAAATAAAGGCCGTTAAAAAAAGAGCGCTCGAAATAGCTTCTCACCTTGGTGTGACTCACTGCTTGAATAAGTACCCCTTCCAGCTCTCAGGCGGAGAGCAGCAGAGGATTAATATAATTAGGGCGCTCTCCCTTAAACCAAAATTATTACTGTGCGATGAGCCGACAGGTAATCTTGACTCTGTAAACTCCAATAAAGTTACTGACTTATTAAAGGATTTAGCAAAAGAGTTTAAGTCTACGCTAGCAGTGGTTACTCACGACTCATTAGTAGCAGATGCCTTTGAGAATCAATTTGTAATAAGAGACGGGGAACTTGCAAGTGCAAGAACTGGATTTGGTGCAACGCCTCCTCTTCCTCCCCATACCTAAGCCTTTTGTTGTAAATTCCTCGAATTATTGATATTTTGCTTCTTCATAGTTTTCTCCTCAACGATAAATAGGTCGTAGGCCCTCTTAATTATAAACGCCAAGAGGATTAAACAGTGTAGAAGGACTTTCTTGGCAGCTCAACTTTCTCCTATTCATTTGTCACTTTCGACTCTTAAATTTAAGAGTCCGTGGTTACTATTTCTATGTGTTTATTCTCTCTTTCTTTCACTATCTTCTCACGCCTATCAGGACCTTGGCCCTCGAAGAAATCTCTTTAAGCTAGAGGCCGTTGAAGTTGAAGGTTTGAAGAAGGTGGAGAAGCAGGCCATTTTAGAAAAGGTAGGATCTCGGACGGGGATGATGCTTGATAATTACCTATTGAGAAAGGATATTGAGAAGATTTATTCTCTAAAGTACTTTGAGTCTGTTGAAGCCCATAAGAGAGTAAAGGGCGGAAAGAATACCTTGGTCTTTGTTGTAAAAGAAAAACCAATTATTACGAAGATTATCTTTAAAGGTAATGATGAAATAGATGAAGATGATTTAAAATCAACTATCAAGACAAAAGCTTTTGCCATTCTTGATGTGAATACAATCCAGAATGATTTAGAGGGCCTGCAGAAACAATACGAAGAGAAGGGGTTCTATCTTGCAAAAGTGAGTTATCAGCTTAATAAAATCAATGATGAAAATGTAGAGCTTACTTATAATTTTAAAGAATATGATAAAGTTCTGGTGAAGAAAGTTACTTACTTAGGTAATAAGGCTTTCACTGATGCTGAACTCAAAGGGATCATGGAGACACGGGAGGAAGGTTTATTCTCCTTTATGTCTGGTAGTGGAAACTTTAAAGAGTTTAATTTTCAAACTGATATTGAACGGGTGAAATACTTCTATAAAACAAAGGGCTATTTGCAGGTAAATGTAGGTACGCCAGAGATTACAGTTTCTGAAGACAAGAAGTGGGTTTTCATTACAATGAAGATTAATGAAGGGCCGCAGTTTAGTATCAATAATATTAACTTTCAGGGCGAGATATTATTTCCAGAGTCAGAGCTTAAAGAAAAAATAAGCTTAAAATCCGAAGCCATTTACTCTGAAGAACTCCTTCGAATGGATATTCAAAAACTTACAGAGCTCTATCAGGATGAAGGTTACGCTTTTGCCAATGTTTTGAGAACACTTCAGGTTGTACCTGGGGAGAATAAGGTTGATGTTGAGTTCTCTTTTGAAAAAGGTAAAATTGCATACTTCGGCAAGATAGCAGTTAAAGGAAATACAAAGACACGAGATAAGGTAGTGAGAAGGGAGTTATTTATCCGAGAGGGTATGAAGTTCTCTGGCTCGGCCTTGAGAAAGTCAAAAGAAGCTGTCAACAGGCTAGGATTCTTTGAGCCCAATACTGTTCTCTTTAATACTGTTTCTCCGAAGGGAAGAGATGATATTTTAGATGTGGATATTCAGGTAAAAGAGAGAAATACAGGTCAGATTAGTCTTGGTGCTGGTTACTCAACGGCAACAGGTGGATTCTTACAAGCATCTATTGCTCAAAATAATTTTAGAGGCTTAGGACAAAACCTCAGTTTCTCCCTTTCTCTTTCTGGCGTTCAGAAAACATTTAACTTAGGTTTCACAGAACCCTATCTCTTTGATTCAAAGTGGACTGCTGGTGGTGATATTTTTAAAACTGAGAATGCTAACTCTGAGAACTTCACCTTTAAAAGAGAAGGTTTTAACTTGAGAGTTGGTTACCCGATTTTTGAGTTCACTCGATTATTTGCTACATATAAGTACGAAGACACAACGATTAGTAATGCAGCTGATCCTACAATTGTTGAAGAGATAGAAAATGGTGTAGCGTCTTCTATTCGCTTTTCGTTAGTAAGAGATATGAGGGATAATGCCTTTGAACCAAGTAGAGGTTACTTTCTCTCAGTTGCAGCTGAATATACTGGCTTAGGGTGGGAAAAGAAGTGGATAAAGAACGAGTTGGATTTTCGTTATTATAAGAAAATATATGGTGACCTAGTCTTTCGCTCAAGGTTATTTGGTTCTAATTTAATAAAGACTAGTGACAGGGCAATTCCAAGATCTGAGAAGTTTGCCTTAGGTGGAGCTAGAAACCTTAGAGGTTATGATATAGAGGGCGTCGGTCCTTTTAGTCCAGTTACTTTTGCTGATGGCTCTAGCAGGCAAGTGAATACAAGAGGTTTATTTTCTACATTTGCTACGGTTGAGTTTGAGCATCCCCTGGCAAGAGAAGCAGGGCTTAAGTGGGTTGTTTTTGCTGACGCTGGGCATGCTGGTGATATAGATCGGTTGAAGCTATTTAAAGATTATGGCTTTGGCTTTAGGTGGTTTTCACCAATTGGGGTATTGCGCTTTGAGTTTGGCTATCCTATTGGTGATGAAGCTGATGGTAGCCAATTCCACTTTGATATAGGACAATTATTTT
Source organism: uncultured Bacteriovoracaceae bacterium (assembly GCA_937930825.1). Classification (GTDB taxonomy): domain Bacteria; phylum Bdellovibrionota; class Bacteriovoracia; order Bacteriovoracales; family Bacteriovoracaceae. Next base: position 5,156 of record CALHBL010000106.1, on the reverse strand, counting down.
AATTTCGAACTATTTAGGAGTATTTAATATGAAATTTCTTATCTTATCTTTTCTTATGGTCTTTGGACCCACCTCTGTACTTGCTGCTAAAATAGCGAAAGTGAATGTGCAAAAAGTTTTAGTGACTGTTAATGAAGGAAAAGCTGTACGCTCTACCTTAAAGAAGAAATTTGATGCCAAGCAAGTCATTATTAAGAAAGAAGAAGATAAAATAAGAAAAATGCAAAAGGATTTTCAAAAGCAATCGGCGATTATGTCTGCTGCAGCTAAAATGAAGAAAGAAAAGAGTATTCAAGCAAAAATAATTGCTCTTCAGCAAAAGACTATGGCCTTTCAAAAAGAAATCCAGGATCAAGAAAATAGATTAAAACAGCCTATTCTTGAGAAAGTGAGAAAGGTTATTGAGAAGATCTCTAAAGCAGGTGGTTATGATATGGTATTCGAGGTAAGTACTGCTCCTATTTATGTAAAAGAGATAACAGATATTACTCCAAAAGTTGTCACAGCATTTAATAAAATGAAGTAATGGTGAGCTTAAGTTTTTTTTAAGATAGTAGGGGAACAGTGAGTTCCCCTTTCTTTTTGGAACTATGACCGTAGGACATAAAGATGAGAGTTGAAGATATTAGCTCTTTTGATTCGAGCTTTAAATTAGAATCACCACGAGGTAAGACCGATCATGCTACCTTGAAAGGTATTTGTGATGGTCGAAAATTGAAGAGTGATTATATTTACTTTTGCTCTCATACAAAGTTTCTAAAGTTATTCCAAGACTCTGATGAAAAGAATGTCTTTCTTATTTTTGATGAGAAGACTCTCAGTAGTATAGAAGACTTATCTCAGCTAGATGGCTCTTTAGGTTGGGCAACTGTAAAGAGTGTGCCACTGGCCATGTCATTCTTGAGTAAGCCCTTCTATGATGAGTATCAAGCTCAATATAATGACGCCGTTGATGGAAGGAAAACTGGAACAGCTACAATTCATCCTTCTGCCGTAATCGCAGAGAATGTATTTATTGGCGCAAATGTTATCATTGAAGAGGGTGTGGTCCTCCACTCCCAAGTGGTGATACTTTCTAACTCTAAAATTGGAAAGGGCAGCTGCCTCTACCCAAATGTAACGATCATGCAAAACTGTATTATTGGATCAGAGTGCAGAATGCACTCTGGGAGTGTTATAGGTTCCGATGGATTCGGTTATAATTTCAGTGAAGGTGTCCATCATAAAGTTTGGCACACTGGTGGAGTTATTATGGGCAATAATGTTGAAATTGGTAGTAACTCCTCTGTTGATCAAGGAACCTTTAGTCCTACTAGGATCGGGGATGGAACAAAGTTAGATAACCTCGTGCAAGTTGGACACAACGCAATTTTAAAAAAGGGTGTTGTCATGTGTGGGCAAGCTGGATTAGCAGGCTCTATCACAGTTGGAGATTTCACTGTGATGGGTGGCCAAGTTGCAGTTGCACCCGATTTAACAATTGGATCAGCTTGTCAGATAGCTGGGAAGGCCGGAGTGATATCTTCTCTAGGTGATAAGGAAGTCGTTGGAGGCTTCCCGGCAAGACCTATGAGGGAGTGGCTTAAGGGTGTTGCCTACCTTAGAAAAATTACACTTAAGAAGGAGAAGTAATGTTAATTGATAGTGAGTTAGTTAAGGAGTTTCTACCTCATAGAGAACCTTTTCTCTTTGTTGATTCGGTGGACTCCATTGTACTTGATGAAGGTTTTTCAGGAGAGGTCAATTCTCCTAAAGATATAATAGGAGCTTCTGTTTTTGCTAACTTCTTCACAAGAGAGGACCACCCTATATTTGCAGGGCACTTTCCAGGAAATCCAATTCTTCCTGGAGTTGTCCAAGTCGAAATGATGGCGCAATCTTCATCTTTTGCTTTAATGAAGGCATTTCCTAATTGGCGCGAACTTAAAATGGAAGTGATGTTATTAGGGGTAAGCTCTGCGAAATTTAGAAAACCAGTATTCCCCAATATGAAACTTAATATCGAAACTTCTTGTACTAAAATACGAGGAGTTTTTATGACAAATGAATGCCTCATAAAATGCGATGGTGAAATCATGAGTGAAGCATCTGTACTAGCGTCAGTTAAGTTTACAGAGAAGTAAACTGTCACAACTTAAGGAGTAGTCATGGCAACTAATATTCATCCAACAGCGATAGTGTCTTCAAAAGCCGAAATCGGTGACAATGTTGAGATCGGTCCTTTTTGTATAATCGATGAAAATGTTAAAATCGCTAAGAACTGTATTATTCAGTCCTATGTTTCTATAAGCGGTCATACCAGTATAGGGGAAGGTAATCAGTTCTATCCATACTGCACAATAGGTGCTCCTCCTCAAGATCTTACTTATAGTGGTGAGCCTACTGAGACAATTATTGGTTCTGAAAATATTTTTCGTGAATATGTCAGTATTCACCGAGGGACTGCCAAGGATCGGGCAAAGACAACCATAGGGAATAAGTCTCTATTCATGTCCTATGTTCACTTAGGTCATGACGTTGATCTAGGGAGTCACTGTATTATTGCAAACTCAACTAACTTTGCAGGCCATGTTAGAGTCGGAGACAAGGTGATAATCGGTGGAGGCTGTAATATTTCTCAATTTGTAAGCCTAGGAACTGGTGCCTACTTAGGAGGGGCCAGTGCTGTCGATAGAGATATACCATCCTTCTGTACTGCTTATGGTAATAGAGTTCGGTTAAAGGGAATAAATATTATAGGCCTGCGAAGAAGTGGTTTTTCTAAGCAGCAAATTACCGAGGTTGTAGATTTTTATAGAATGATGGAAGCTAATCCTCTTAGCCCTAGGGCCTTTGTCGATAATGAAGAGATGATGCAAGAGTATAAGAGTAACGAAATTATCTCAAATATAGTTAATGAAATTCGTACTACTCAGGTTGGAATAGCTCCTTTTATGTCTTAAAGGTAGGAATTATGATTAAAGTAGCTGTTATTGGCCTTGGTCACTTAGGTAAGTGGCATCTTGATAAAGTATTAGCTTGCGATGAAGCAGAACTGGCCTGTGTCGTTGATCCTTCTGCTTCGGCTCAAGAAATGATTAATGAGAAGAAACTCTCAGTCCCTCTCTTTACTAGAGTTGAGGATTGTCTAGACCTCTTTGATGCTGCCTTTGTGGTAACACCTACCAGTTTTCACTTCGAAATTTGTAAGACTTTATTGAAGAGTAATAAGCATATCTTCTGTGAAAAGCCCATGACATCAACACATGAACAAGCTGTTGAATTGAAATCTCTCTCCACGGAAAATGGTAAAGTATTTCAAGTAGGTCATAGTGAAAGGTTTCATGCCATCTGGTCTCAGCTTGCACAGCAAAGTGCCTATCTCGAAGGAGCTCCTATTCTATCATTGAATAGACAAGCTCCCTTTAAGGGAAGAGCGACAGATGTTGATGTTGTTCAAGACTTAATGATTCACGATATAGACCTCATTCTCTTCTTATTAAAAGAGAAACCTGTGACCGTTTTGGCGGTAGGGAAGAAGCAGAGGACTGATAAGTGGGACTTTGTAAAGGCCTTATTCACATTTGAATCTGGAGCTCAAGCAACTCTAACAGTTGGTAGAAATCATGTCTGCGAAGTCAGAGAAGTAGAGTCAGTAAATGAAAAGGGTTGCCTGAGAATTGATTTACTTAATAGACAGGTCCTGGAGGCTTCATCTTCAAGTCAAAGCAGTGAAGTCAATAAGTACGAATATGACAAGAGAGATCATCTCTTAGAAGAACACCGTTGTTTCTATAATAGTATATTAGGTAAGAGAGAAGATGTCGTAGTTCCAATGGAAGCTGGAATAGAAGCGGTTTACTTCGTCCAAAAAGTCCTAGACTCTTTAGAGATGGGAAAAATGCTAATATGCTAAATAACTCTTGCCTTATTATTGCCGGTGAAAAATCAGGTGAAGAGCATGCTCTTAGTTTTCTTCCTAGTCTAATCGAACAAATACCTGACTGTGATTTCTTTGGAGTTGGTGGGGATGAAATGAAAAATCATGGAGTGGAATGTCTCTACCATCTCCGCGACTTTTCTTCATGGGGCTTTAGTGAAGTTATAGGGAAAATCCCATTTTACTTTAGAGCTATGACCAAACTACTTGGTGAAGTTGAAAAGAGAAGAACAAAAGTTGCAATTCTAATTGATTTTCAAGACTTTAATATGAGACTTGCTAAGAAATTAAAAAGTAGGGGTGTAGAAGTTCTCTATTATGTAGCACCTCAAGCTTGGGCCTGGAAGCCTTGGAGAGCTAAGGCCATGCAAAGGGATGTGAATACGTTATTTACAATTCTTCCCTTTGAGAAGAAGTGGTTCTTAGACAGAGGAGTGAAGCACGTATACTCCGCACCTCACCCCCTTTTTTTTCATTATAAAGAAGAAGTAATATCAAGAAAACTAGAGAAGAGTTTTGACGAAGTTAAAGAAAATACTAGGATACTAATCCTCCCAGGAAGTCGTAACTTTGAAGTTAAGAACTTACTCCCTCTATTTATCAAAGCTATTAAATTAATCCACGGAGAAGTTGAATTGGGTATTGTTCATAGCCCTAATGTTTCACAAGAGCTTTACCGGCCTTTTTTAAAAGACTGCTCTAATATCTTTGATCATTCGAAGCTACCTGATGCTCTTGAATGGGCACATTTAGCTTTGGCCGCCAGTGGTACAGTTACCCTGAGTTGTGCTCTATTTCAGGTTCCAACAGTTGTTTGTTACAAAACATCTCTTTTAAATGAGTTTATCTTCTCTAATTGCCTCTCTTACGATGGCCCCATTTCACTAGCTAATATTGTTCACGAAGAAATAGTCTTTCCTGAATTTTTACAAAATAGTGTTTCTGACTTTAATATTTCAGAAGTATTAAAAAAATGGATTACTGAAGAAAACAGTTTTAACCTTGTTAAAGAGAAATTAAAGGAAACCCTCTCATTAATTAGTGGTGATCAAGAGGGAGTTGTTTCTCATATGAGAAAGGTAATGGATAAAGCTTTTACTAAAGAAGGTGAGAATGAACTTTAATCACCCCGTACTACGTGCACTACTTTTTCTACTCTATCCGCTCACACTACTTTGGGATAGTGTCTATAGAGTTCGGCGTTTTCTTTACTCTTATGACTTCTTGAGTTCTGAAA
>CALHBL010000105.1 GCA_937930825.1 uncultured Bacteriovoracaceae bacterium | reverse complement strand
GCTTAGGTTAATCGAACCTACCCAGGGAGAGGTTATATTCAATGGTCAAAATATCATAGACTTGTCTTCAAATGATATGCGAGAAATGCGAAGGAAAATGCAAATCATTTTCCAAGACCCCTATGCTTCTCTTAATCCTAGAATGACTGTTGGGGGAATCCTTGCCGAGCCAATGGAGATACATGGCCTCTTTCCCGGGAAAGAAGAGCGTCAAAAACGACTCTACGAACTTCTTGATCAGGTCCAATTACCAAAAGATGCTCTCAATAAATATCCCCATGAGTTTTCAGGTGGCCAAAGGCAGAGAGTTTGTATCGCAAGAGCACTAGCAGTCGAGCCAGAGTTTATTGTTTGTGATGAGCCCGTTTCTGCTCTGGATGTTTCTGTTCAAGCTCAAGTTGTAAACCTGTTGATGGATCTCCAAAAAGATCTTGGCCTTACTTACTTATTTATTGCTCATGATTTAAAAGTTGTCGAATATATCTCATCCCGTGTTGCTGTTATGTATCTTGGGAATATGGTTGAAGTTGCTGAATCAAGTGAGCTCTACGGAGGTGCAAGGCACCCCTATACTAAAGCATTATTCTCGGCCATACCTAAGCCTAATCCAAATATTCAGATGGATCGAATTCTTCTTGAAGGAGATATTCCCAGTCCCATGAATCCTCCTAGTGGTTGCCACTTTCACCCTAGGTGTTGGAATGCCACCGATAAGTGTAGAGAGGTCTATCCTTCTAATACTAGCGAAAGCCCAACTCACAATTATAAGTGCCATAACCCTATAAATCTTTAAAGGCGACCTTCTTTGTCGAATAATGAAAAGAAGTAACTTTTTTTGTTTAATTTTTTTATAAAAGCTCCGAAAAGCTAGTGTAATACTAACCGGTTGGAGTAATTATAAAAGAATTAGCTTCTCAAATAAATTTCGAAGATGAGGAATTTAAAATTTTCTTATTAGAAAATTCTCTAATCAATCCCTTTGATATCTTCTGGGTGAAGAGCACTGGAGAAAAAACTAAAATAATTTCACACGGCAATATTTTAACAAAATCAGAATTAAATCGCTGGACTCAAAGAAAAATAACACTTGAATTAGAAAACAAATGCAATTCAATACGATTAAAAGAGGGTTATCAGTTACTCATGAGATTTCAAAGAATCTCTAGTGATAAATCCATGGCCTCTTCAAATCTTCCTGAGTGGAGAAAAGATTTTAATAGTTGGGCCTTTGCACAGAGGCACCATGATGAAGATAAGTTGACGGCATTAGAGATCAGTTGCTTATTTGGCTTCTTCTTCAATGAGCTTCCGCCTTCTTTCTCAGAAGTATTTTCACAATTTCCTCAGAAAATTCAATCTAAAAATCTTGCAGGTGCCGCTCTTTCTGTGATTATGGCCATCAGTCTTGGGTTTATGGATTTTAATTTCTTGAAAGAGTTCTATCAAACGATGCTCTTTATGGATTATCCTTTTTCTCAAAAGGTCTGGTCAGAAGAAGATAACTTCGAGTTAGATACCCTATTAGCAAAAGGGGATGAACTTAAAACTCAAGAGAGAATAAAGGAAATTTATAATACACATATTGAAGCCGGTATTGCTTTTGTAGAGAAAGAACTTGAGCATAAGAGCCTATCCTTCTATTTGAAGTGGTCATTTGAGCGTTTCAATGGAGATGGCTTTTTACTAAATGTCACCCAAGCGGAATTTAATGATCTCGATTCCATTGTGATTCACTGCCATTCAATTTTTCCTTTTGAAGTTATAGACTCTGAAAAAAAAATAGATATAAGAGAATTAGTTAGTTTTGAAAATAAGAACGAAAATTTATATGCCCACCGGCTTAATGGCATTTTTGATAAGCTAAAGATTGAAGGTGCTACAGTTGAAAATGATGAATACTTAACAATAACAGGATTATAGGTGAAGAAGAAAGGCCTCTATTCTAAATTTGAATTACCAGATTCTTTGAAAGAGATTTTAAATGAAGAAGGTTTTCTTATCAGTGATGATGCTGCAATGGCTTCAGAGCTATCATTCTCAATTGGAGAAGAAGCGCAGAGTAATATCTTCTTGAATTCAGTTGATTGGGAAAATGTAAAAATATCACCATGTGCCTTTATAAATCCAGATATAACATCATGGGAAATGCCTGCTTTAATATTAAAAAGGTTCTTTCATGGCGAAGGCGGAGTTAATCCCGCTGATAATTTTTCTGGTCTCATAGAATGTAATTATACGTTAAAGATTACTAATGAATTTAGCCTTGGGCATGTTAGTGATCAAGTCTCTCTCTTTGCTGCAGAAAATGATTTGAATCCTGTCGTAATGAGAAATTATCTCGTATCGATACTAACGTTTATTGAATACCTGAGAATGAGTGGTCATGCTGAGCTTCCTGTAGAACTAGACTTTGGTCTAAGTAAGGATGCCTACTACTTACAAATTAATTGCCCTGCAAATGATCTTTATATTGAAAATTTTCTTGAAGCAACAAAGAAGTCTTCTGTTAATAATCCATTTGTTAGTTTGATCCAAGAGTCATTATCTAAAACAGACTTGCTTGAGGTTTACTCCCTTTCCTCGACTAAGAAGCTAGTCATAACTTCTTGCTGGATTTCAAATGAGAGTTATACACGAAATGAAGGTTCTTCTACACTCTTAATACATCAATTAGAGTCATTTAAAAATGGCGTGGTAGTAAGTCCATCCAATGCAGTAAGTACTGAATTATTTGAGAATGATAATGAAGCAAATCATAAGCTTTCAGCTTTGGCAGAAGCTTTACCAACACCTTTTCTAAAGATGGAAGGTAAGACCAATAAAATAAATCCAGTTCTAGTGAGAAGGCTTGTTAGGTATATCTTCAATGCCAATGGAGACGATTTTGACTACAAAAACTTTCATAAAGAAGAGCTTCTTAAGAATTTAAATGAGTTCTATGATCAAGCAGCACTAATCTCCATTTTAGAAGAAGAAAAAGATGAAGTGATAAGGCAGGTTAGGTTAGGGGGAGATTGTGAAGAACTTGCAGAAGACGTAGAATTATTAAAAAATAATATCGATGAAGACGACTATTTTGAAAGCTTAATTAACTCAATGAGCACTATGTCCTTTGATGATGCACAGGCCATTGCAGGAAAGTCTCTACAGCAAGATGAAGCTCAGCATGTCAAAGGGCTTGATGAAGAAGAAGAAGAAAGTCAGCTCGTCAACGGGCTTGATGATGAAGAAGAAGGAAGTCAGCATGTCAAAGGGCTTGATGAAGAAGAAGAGGAAAGTCAGCTTGTCAAAGGATTAGATGAGGAAGAAGAGGGAGGTCAGCTTGTCAAAGGGCTAGATGAAGAAGAAGAGGAAAGTCAACTTGTCAAAGGGTTAGATGAGGAAGAAGAGAGTAAAGCTGTTATCAAGGGAAATAAAGAAAGAATTAGCGAAGAAAATTGGGAAGTCAGAAGAGATAGAGCGGTAGAAGAATTAAAAGGAAGAATGGAAGACTTGAGGGATACTGGAATTTCTCATATAGAAATTGATAATGAGTTAAAGAAAATATTAATGAATGAGTTGGAAGTCAGCGAAGCTTCAGGAACTGATTTTGTTGAAGCATTGTCAGATAATGCCACTGATGGTTTCCTTAGAGGACCATCTCGTGCCAGTATAACTGCTTTAAAAGATAGTCCTTTAGAGCAAGTCGAAAAAAAGTTAGAAGTAAGATCGAAGCAAGTTGAAAAAATGAAAGAGGCCATCGTTACACTGAATGAAGAGTTAGCTAAGAGCAGAGGTTTGTCTAGCGGTGTTGTTGAGCCTGACCTTGAAAGTGATCATAGTGAAAAGAGTGAAAATTTAAAGTTAAATTTACAAATAGAAAGTATTAATAATGAAAAAGTTAAATTGGCTAAAGAGAATGAAATTCTCTTAAGGAAAATTCATGAGAGTACGGAAAATATTAATAGTTTAAATCAGAGTTTAAAAGACGGTAAAAAAGAAAATGCAAATAAAGCAGAACTTGAGAAGATCATAGCAGACAAAGAGTTCTATTTTAACGAAAAGGTTAAGTTAGAAAAGGTCGTTGAAGATAGAGAAAGTCGAATGCGCAACATGGAGTTTAAGTTGAGGGAACTTGAAGCTAAGGAGCTTAGTAGCAAGGCCAAAAATTTTGAAAGTAAACGCCTCGCGGATAAGGCCCTCTTGATTGAAAAAGAGAAGCAGATTGTTAATTTTCGTACCGAAGTAAATTTACTGCAAGCTGAAAGTAAATCTCATGAATTGAAGGCAAAGGCCGCCGAACAAAAAATGAAGTTTATGAGTGCTCAGTTGGAAAAATTTCGAAACGAGGGAAGTGCTTCTACTGCTAAGGCCAAGAAAACGGTGTCGAGTTCAGGAAACTCTGATGTATCAGAAAAGCTAAAGCAAATGCAGCAAGTTAGTGCCAAGCTAAAAGCTTCAAACGACAAGCTTACAAAAGAGCTACTGGAAAAGAAAACCCTCGCCCATAAGGCAACTCTCGAAAGCAAGACATTGGCCGGAAAAGTGAAGGAATTAGAGCACAAAATTTCTATATTGAACAAGAAGAAGGCAGCTTAGAGAATTTATGAAAAATCCAAGCTAAGCTTGCCAATAAAGCTCTTTTGAAGTAAAAATAAGCTCTTAATTTCTTATGATTATGCCGCAGTGGTGAAATTGGTAGACACGCTAGACTTAGGATCTAGTGCTTTACGGCGTGGGGGTTCAAGTCCCTCCTGCGGCACCATCAATCAGCTCTCAAATACTCTCGATTAAGAATAGCTCAATTTTGACTTATAACTCTGTACTTCTAGAGAAGAGCATTCGCTGCTAGTAAGTCAGTTAGTGCTCCAGACAGGATAGTGGGTTGAAAGTATCAAATGGTGAGGGAGAACCAGAATTATTTGTGCAAATAATGCAAATGGCATACCTTTCAAGTTCTGGCTCAAGCCAAATGAATTGCTCGAGGAAGTGTGAGCGAGAAAGGCGGTTCTCCGAGAAGCTTACTGCTAATTCTCTAGCATCAGGATGCAAGAAGAATGGCTCTTTGCAGGTATTCGAAAGTGAGCTCAGAGAATGGCCTGAAGCTCTTTCACTCTGATGAGCACCGATGGAGCTGCTTATTATGAATATCAGAATTAGGCATGCATATTTCAAAGTTGGCCTTATTTGTATCTATGTGACTATTTAGTAGAGTCTCTAGTTAGCATAATTTCCAATACTTAATAAGATGAACTAAAATAATTACTATATTTATCTTATTATTGAGCTTGATTTACGGGTTTATAAGTACTTAGGAAAGTTGTGCGAAAGAATATTATTTTTTGTGGTGGGGGCAGTGGGGGCCATGTTTTACCGGCCATCACTCTTATTAAGAGAATAAAGGAAATTCAAAGAGATGCTCAGGTCTCTTGTATTGGTGGGCATTTTGGAATTGAGGCCAGTCTCTTAAAGGACTATAACTATAAATCGATATCGACCGGAAAATTAAGAAGATACCTCTCGTTTCAAAATATTATAGATTTATTTAAGGTTTCTTTAGGTATTGCTCAGGCTTACTTTGAGTTATTTTCTTATAAAAGTTCTGAAACAATTATTATATCCACAGGAGGCTTTGTTACAATTCCTGTTGTGATTGCTGGCTGGTTGCAAGGGAAGCCTATAGTCCTTCATGAACAGACCACTCGTGCAGGTTTGGCCAATAGAATAACTTCCTTATTTGCAAAGAAGTGTCTTTTAACTTTTAAAGAATCTCTTGAATTCTTTCCTAAAGAAAAATCGATTCATCTCGGATATCCGTTAAGAAAAGAAATTTTAGAAAATGTGACCAATCAAATAGCGGCTTATAAAGGTTATGAGCATTTACCCCTTCTCTTTTTAACTGGGGGAGGGAATGGCTCTAAGCTCTTAAATGACAGTCTAGAGCAACTAATCCCGCATCTTGAAAAAGAGTTCTTTATAGTTCATCAGTGTGGGAAGCCCTTCTATGAAGAAATTAAAAAACAAGAAACAGAAACTTATAGAGTTTATGACTTCATTAATTCTGACATGATTGCACTTCTAAAGAGCTCTCAAGTTACTATTTCAAGAGCAGGTGCTGGAACGGTTTGTGAGTTATTAGCACTAGGAAAGCCTAGTATACTGATACCTCTAAAAATAGCTCAAAAAAATGAACAATATCACAATGCTGTAGTTGCAAGAAATCAATTAGGGAGTGTGGTAATTGAAGAGGATGAGCTTGATAACCAGGTATTACTAGCTGCCATAAAGAAAGTACAAGGCTTACCTCGTCATAAGCCTTATTCAGTTAACCCTGTTGATAAAATCTTAGAAGAAATAAGCAAGATTTAATGAACTTTCATGAATGAATTTCTGATTATCAGTTTTAGAAAACTCTCTTTGCGTAAGATGAAGCTCTAGGTTTCTATGGAGGTAGAAAGAGAGCCCAAGTTCTGCCCTATATCTCATTCTTTCTTTATATAATTTGAGAAGTGAGTACTGTCCTCTCATATCTAAGAGAAGTTTGGCGTTATCACTTATTCTAAGAACTCCCCCTAGTCTAAGCCCAGGAAGAAGGTTGTAGTGGTCCTTAGGTAGGGAGTTACCCGCTTGGGCCTGTATTAGTGCAAGGGCATAGAGCTGATAGCTTTCATCACTGGCCCCAAAACTTAGTCCATAGTACCCTTCTGTATTTAGAATAAGTGAGTTATCAGCTTCGTAATGTTGAGGCTGCGTAAGCTGCACTTTAACTCCCCAGGACATATTTGGAGTGACCCATGAGTACGGAACGAGAGAAAGAATGGAGATAGCATTTAACTCCTGTAGTTTGATCCTATTTGAATTATGCTCATAGCGAATATTTAAATAGGGTCCTTCAAGCTCAAAGTAGCTTGGGTAACCAAAGTCGTTATTATAGAGATCCCCTAAGGCAGAGCGAAGCTTTAGCTCAGTATAACCCTTTGTCGTTGATCGATACCCGTTTCGAAGTCCTAAAGTAAAAGAGTCGTGGGAGTTGATAGGGTCGAAGGTCTTATATTTTTCTACTACCTTATCAAGAGAGAATTTTGAAACGCCACCCAACTTAGCTCTTTTAATTAAGGCCTTGGTTATTTTCTTCTTTATTTTTTTAACTTTCTTTGCTTTTTGACTAAATTTGAATCGCTTGAATTGGAGATAAGATGAATAGGCATCGAGAACATCTTTATCCTGGTTTGATTCTAGGAGGGCTTCATTATCAATTATTGCCTTCAGCTCCTTAGTTTGGATGGCATTCAGCATATCTATTCTACCCATCATCTTTTTTTGATAGGATGGGCGATATGTTACTTCTTGTATACCATCAACTTCCTTTAACCTCTTTATGGTGTCTACGGGCATTGCGTATAAGAAGAACCCTTTAGAGAGTTCCCAGTTTGGTTTAGCGGCTTCCAGGATCTTCAATAGCATATAAGAGCAATTTTCATCAAAGAAGTAGTAGTCAAAGTATGTATTAGTTTTCAGCTCCCAAATATGGGCCATTAAAATTTCAATTTCACTCGAAGTAAAATCAAGTTTATACTCCCATAGGTCTCTACTCTCACCTTGTGCGTACTCATTTACTTTTAGGTAGTATGGATCGGTATAGAACATTCCAGTATAGCCTCCAAAAATCCCTCCAATAATATAGGAAATACCCCCGTCCCCTTGAGTATCTGCCGCGAAGTTGAGAGAGAAGTCAGTTAGCGAGCTCTCTTTCTTCTTAGTGTTGAACTTTAAGAGTGTGTGACCAAACATGCTCGCTGGGTTGGTGGCAAAGTAAGAAGAGAAGACAATGCTTATACTGTGGGTATTGATTCTATTCTTCCACCACGTATAGTCCTCACATTTTACATCTGGGAATTTGATGGCCAGTTTACGCTCGATTAGAATCTTTCTTGCAGGGTAGGCACATTGGGCATGCCATTTTAAATGATCGGGGTTCTTTTTTTGGTTGAAGGCATCAATAGTTGCAATAAGCTCTTTTAGAGGATCATGTGCACCCTGTGGACTCAAGAAAAATTCTCTCTTGTCGACCTGAGACCTCTTGCTAGGTCTATACCACGCGCCTTTATAGTGAAGGAGTCTTAACCAACTTTTTGATTGCGAGAATTTTTGTAAATCTGTAGTTGGGTTTGATGATGCTGCTAATACACTGAAGGTAAAAAAAAAAGAAAGATTTTCATTTGGCGGAATTCCTAAAAAAAAGACTTCTCAAGATTTTATAGTCATGAGAAGCCTTCATTCATTTTTTATTAAGCTTTACTAAGAATTAAAGGCAAGCCTTACGAATCGCTGCATTGTTCTTAACGTTGTTAAGAAGAGCAGAACCGTTATCAGCAATAATTTCTTCTAAGTTTGCTTGAGCAGAAATACCAAATGCTACGTTGTCACAACCAAGTACATTAGCGAATGAAGTTAAGTACTCACCTTGACCGTTTGCCATTTCAGCTACAATCATTTCGTAGTTAGAGTTAGCGAAATGAAGTTGTTCTTTCTTTTGAAGAACGATATCGTGCTTAGCACAACCAGATGTACCCATTGTCATGGCAATTGTGTTTGAGGCTATCTGATTAGTAGTTGACCTTATAGAAGAAGCAAGAAGCGATTGATCTTTCATAACTTCCCAGCCGTAACCACAGCCACTTGACTTGTCAGCAGACATCTCTTTACTAAATACTTGATTAGATCCAGCGATTAAGGCAATAACGATTAGTAACTTTTTCATACATCTCTCCTTGAGTAGGTTTAAAAAGTAATTAAATTGATTAAAACATTCTAACTAAAAAAATTAGAATTGGAATACAAATTTCTTTTAAAGTGATTGAGCTTACTGGTCAACTACAGGGACTCACAAGCTCAATTGCTTACTGAAAAACTATGAAATTCGACTAGGGCTTTTTAAGGATACTCATCAAAAGAAAAAATTGAAGATGAGATAATCGATACATTACATTCGCTTGCTGGTTAAGGATTTGTGATGAGCTAGAGATTAATGTTGAAGAAGCTTTTGAAGAAAAAATTACTAAGAATGAAGAGAAATATCCCGCAGACTTAGTCCGCGGGAGTTCTAAGAAATATACTGAATACTAACTCTTCCCCATAAACTCATCTCTAAGTTGCTCATCCTTTGCATTGATGAACCAGATACTCAAGATTGCTCTTGAGAGTTTTTGATTTTTTATGAATGTCTTCTTGCCAGCAAAGCTCATTTGCACACCATCTTTCTTAAGTGTAATAAGAATGGATTGCCCCTTCTTTATGTCGGCCATATTAGAGTTGAATTCATTAAAGCTCTTCATAATTTCTTTGCGATCAGCTTCTTTTACGGCCGCCTTCAGTCCCTCTAGCCATGCTTCCTGAAGATCCTCTTTATCTACATCACGCATGAAGTGCATAGGGATGTACTTCGGGTAAGATGATGAAAGAATCTCTTCTACTTTCTGAGTTTTCTTTTCTAGATAAAGTCCTCCAACATAGACTTTAATTCTTAGGAAGGTGGCCCTTCTTACGCCAATTCCGTTCAGTTGTAATTCTTTTCCATCGATGGTCACTTTGTCAGGAATTGATATGCCAGCTTTCTTAGCAGCAAAAACATTTGAATTAAAGGCCATTAATAAAATGAATACTATCTGTTTCATGATTTATCCTCTTTGTTTATTTTCTAACAACACTTCTCTTATTGGACTCGAGAACCTTCTTTCTAATTCGAATAGAGGCCGGAGTTACTTCAACCCACTCGTCAACATCAATCCAATCTAGGGCCCAGTCAAGGTTTCTAGGTTGAATTGGGGGAAGAACAATATTGACATCTTTACCGGCAGTTCTCATTGAAGAGAGGTGTTTTTCTCTGACAGCATTAACATTGGTATCATTAGTTTTAGTATATTCACCAATGACCATTCCTTCGTAACACTTTTCACCAGGCTCAACGAATTGCTTGCCTAAGCTAATCAGATTGAATAGAGCATAGGGAGTAAGCTTCCCTGCCCGGTCAGCAATAATTGCTCCGTTAGCTCGAGCAAGAAGATCACCGGCGTAAGGTTTGTAGCCCAAGTACTCAGAGCTCATAATTCCTTCACCTCTAGTATCCGTAAGGAAGCGAGAGCGGTAACCAATTAAGCCCCTTGAAGGGATAATGAATTCCATTCTTGTTCTTGTGTCACCAATTGGAACCATGGCGTCCATTAAGCCTTTTCTTTTGGCAAGCTTTTCGGTGATGGCACCTGTTGCATCAGAAGGAATATCAAGAACAAGTCTTTCAAATGGTTCTGTTTTTTGACCATCTTCTTCACCAAAGAGAACCTCTGGCCTAGAGAGCATAAATTCATATCCAGATCTTCTTAATTCCTCAAAGACGATTGCAAGTTGAAGCTCGCCCCTTCCCATTAGTTTATAAACCTTAGGGTCATCAGTTGCTTCAAATCTCAGAGAAACATTATGGCGACAAGAATCAAGAAGGAATTCTTCTAGTTTTCTTGAGGTTAAATATTCACCTTCTTGTCCACTGAGGGGGGAAGTACTTACAGAAACAAAGACACCAACTGTTGGTGGTTCAACTTCAATTCTTTCTAAGGCTTCAACTTCTTTTCCTCCAGTAACGGAGTCACCAATTTGGCCACCTTCAACACCTGCAAGAATGACGATCTCACCAGCGTCTGCTTGCTCAACTTCTGCAGTTCCAAGCTTATCGTATACTTGGATAGAAGTTACTTTAAAGTTCTTACCTTTTTCTTTACCTATAAGAGTTGCTTGTTGATGTTTCTTCATCGATCCTTGCTGAATTCTTCCGATGACAAGAGAGCCCATATAAGAAGAGTAAGAAAGGTTTGTTACGAGAAGTTTGAGATCAGCTTCTTTATCAAACTTAGGGACAGGGAAATAGTCACTGGCCATGAAGTCCATAAGAACGGTTAGGTTATCTGTTTTTTCATCTTGAGTTTTACTGGCCCAGCCATCTCTACCCGAAGCATAGAGAAAAGGGATATCTAAATCAAAATCACCAATATCTAAGAATGTAGCAAGTTCTAGGAGTAGGTCTTCAATTTCTCCTTTGACTTCATCAATTCTAGCGTCAGGGCGATCAACTTTATTGATGACAACACCAATTTTAATTCCTCGTTGCATAGCTTTCGAGAGAACAAATCTTGTCTGAGGCAAACAACCTTCAGCAGCATCGACGAGGAGGAAGACCCCATCAACCATCATTAAACTTCTTTCAACTTCCCCACCAAAGTCCGCGTGACCTGGAGTATCGAGAAGGTTAATTTTACAGTCATTCCAAAAGATAGCGCAGTTCTTTGCTTTAATTGTGATACCGCGCTCTTTTTCAAGTTCACCAGAGTCCATGACCCTTTCTGTAATTTCATCTCTGTCACCATACGTACCAGATTGTTGGAGGAGCCCATCAACGAGTGTGGTTTTGCCGTGGTCAACGTGAGCAACTACAGCGATATTCTTGAGATACTTATAAGGAGTCATTTATGCCTCTTAGCGTTATTCGTGCCCTTTATTTAGTGCACATTATTGGTTAAGTTAAATTGAATTAATAACCCTGAGAATCCTCTAAAAATGATCCAGTTGCAAGAAATAAGTAAATCCTTTGGCCAAAGAGTTCTCTTTTATGAGGTGAATATTGTGCTGGGGGTCAAGGAACGTGTTGGTCTTGTTGGCCGAAATGGAATGGGCAAATCAACATTATTTAAAATAATTCAGGGTGAAGAAAGCGCTGACGGTGGTCAGGTCGCAATTCCAAAGGGTTATACGCTTGGCTCCCTAGAACAGCATCTTGATTTTACAGGGGACACAATTCTTGATGAAGTTGTTCAGGCGCTACCGAAAGACTTAGTCTATGACAGTTGGCGGGCCGAAAAAATACTATTTGGTCTAGGCTTCACTCAAGAGGACTTAAGTCGTGCTCCTGGTGAGTTTTCAGGTGGCTATCAGATTAGAGTGAAGCTTGCGAAGGTATTAGTTTCTGCCCCAAGCCTTCTTCTCCTAGATGAGCCGACTAACTACCTCGATATTGTCTCGCTTAGATGGCTCTCTCAATTCTTAAAAGATTTTGATGGTGAAGTTTTAGTTATTACTCACGATCGTGCCTTCATGGATGATGTTTGCACTCACATTATGGGAATTCACCGCAAGAAAGTTAAGAAGGTGAGAGGAAATACTAAGAAGTATTATGAGCAGCTTGAAGCAGATGAAGATGTCTATGAACAAACAAGGCTTAATCAAGAGCGTAAGAAGAAAGAGCTAGAAGGTTTCATTGAAAAGTTTAGTGCTAAAGCTTCAAAGGCCAGGCAAGCCAATTCAAAAAAGAAAATAATAGAAAAAATGGATGAGATTGGAACTCTTGAAGAGATAAGTGATCTTAGGTTCTCTTTCAATTATGAAGACATTCCATCTAAGTTTCCCTTTGAAGCCAAGGAGCTCTCTTTTGGTTATGGAGATGCAGAAGACCTCTTTAGTGACCTTTCTTTTTCTATTGGTAAAGGTGACTGTGTTGGAATTATTGGAAAGAATGGCAAGGGAAAGTCAACCTTACTCAATGCCATTGCTGGAGAGTTGGAGCTACGCTCGGGAAGTTTGTGGAAAGCTCCTGGAACACTTGAAGGTCACTTTGGTCAAACCAATATTGAGCGCTTATCACTTGGGAATACTGTTATTCAAGAAATCTCATCTACTAATGATGAACTTTCAATAACGGCCGTAAGAGGAATTTGTGGCTCGATGATGTTCTCCGGTGATGATGGAGAGAAGCTTGTATCAGTTCTAAGCGGTGGTGAGAAAGCCAGAGTAATGCTTGGAAAAATCTTAGCAAAGAAGACAAACCTTCTCTATCTTGATGAACCAACGAACCATTTAGATTTAGAGTCAATAGAGGTTCTCTGTGATGAAATCGGAAGCTTCCCTGGTTGTGTCTTTCTTGTCACTCACTCTGAGTTACTCTTAAGTAGACTGGTAAATAAACTAATTATTTTTAGAAAAGGGAAGGCAAGTTTCTTTGATGGTAACTATAAAGATTTCTTAGAAAAAATTGGTTGGGATGATGAAATTCCAGTGAAGCCAAAGAAGGAAAAAGCTATTGAGAAGAAGGCCACTCCTAAAGTGAAAAGCTCAGCAAATGAACATAAAATTTCTGAGATAGAAGATGAGATTATAAGACTGGAAGAGATGATCACAAAATTTGAAGGGCTGTGCCAGGTTAAGTCAGGAGAAGGGGTTGATATAACTGATATTACAAAGACCCTTGCGAAGCTGCATGAAAAGGTTGAAGAGAAGTTCTCTGAGCTTGAAAAGTTTGATTAATAAAATAATGAAACCTCTAACTAGATGACTCTATATAGTCCTACTGTTTGAGTTTTCAAGTATTGAAAGCTCACCTAAAGACTTGTATGCCCGAATGGTACTAAGGCTCAAGCTACGCGCCTTTAGGCGTGCTGCTTGAACTCCTTTCCAGTAGTGGTATATGATTTAAAGCAACTGAGTTAACACAGTAGCGTAGACCTGTTGGTTGTGGCCCATCTGGAAAAACGTGACCAAGGTGAGCACTACACCTAGAGCAATGCACCTCCGTTCTTGTCATTCCAAATTTCTTATCGACCTTCTCTTCAACATTCTCTTTACTAAATATATCGAAGAATGCCGGCCAACCAGAACCACTGTCATACTTAGTTGAAGAATGAAAAAGAGGTTGGCTACAATTGGAGCAAGTATAAACCCCTTCCTCTTTGAAGTGGTTGAATTGACCTGTGAATGCTCTTTCGGTACCTTGCTGGCGAGTGACTTGATATTGAATAGGGGTCAACACTCTCTTCCAATACTCGTCATCTTTATCTGCCCAGTTTACTTGTGAAGGTTCAATATCTTTTAAATGAGGAGATACTGTACCAATACTTGCATCATTAGCTTCTTTTTTGAAAATATTGAACATAGGCCAAACTCCTAACTTGAAAAATCTACTACTGCCTAATTTTCTTATACAGCATAATGGCAGACATAAGAACAATCATAAGTGTGACAAGGCCTGCTATCGCCTGAAACATCCCTAGTAAATTCTTAAGGACAACGAGGAAGACTATTGCAATTAAGAAGACTGATGAAAGTTCATTCCAAATTCTTAATTGCGTACTTGTAAAAGATTTCAACCCTGCTCTTTGTTTTTTGAGAATATGACCAAGGGAGAGGTGGTAGAGAAAGAGGAAGAATACGAAACCAAGCTTAGTCATTAGCCAGGGATTTTCGCTCAAAGGAAGCCAGTGGGAGAGCATTGAGGAGCCAAATGCGATGGCCAAAATACAGGAGGGCCAGGTAATTCCATACCATAACCTTCTTTGCATAATCACAAATTGTTCTTGAAGCGCCGCTTTGACTGCCTCATTGGGCCTATTTTCAGATTCGACATGGTAAATGAATAACCTTGGAAGGTAGAATAGCCCAGCAAACCAAGTAACTACAAAAATAATGTGAAGGGCCTTTATGTATTCGTACATTTTTTAAAATTAGCTTCTTTTTAGTAACTTGTCACATGAGGTTAGGATGAATTTTTATATATTTAGGCATGGGGAAACTGACTGGAATAGGCAGAGGAGAATTCAGGGTTCTTCAAATATACCTTTAAACTCACTAGGGCATCAGCAGGCATCAACCTTGGCCGAGAAATTTAAGGATTATGGGGTAGAGGTCGTTCTCTCAAGTGATCTTGATAGGGCCTTCTCTACAGGGCTACAAGTAGCGAAAGCTAAGGGCGTTGAAATCATTAAAGATAAGAGGCTTCGAGAAGCTTACTTTGGGGAAGCTGAAGGAATGACTATAGATGAAATTATGAGTAAATACGGCCATGATACTTGGGAGAATTTTAAAAAGGCCTCATCAAGCCTCGAAGATCAAAGTTTTCCCGGTGGAGAGACACGCAAAGCTTCTGTTGAGAGAATGAGGGCGGTTATAGAGGAGTGCGTGAGCGAGGGGCGCTATCAAAATATAGCCCTTTCAACTCATGGTGGAGTAGTAAGGAGTCTTCTTCACAGTTATCTACCTGAAGATGCTCCTGAGATTATCATTCCTAACTGTGTTCTCTATCTACTGACCTATGAAAATAAGTGTTTTAAAGTAAAAGGCCCACTCTAAAGAGTAGGCCTTTCTTTATAATGATAATTTTTAATGAACTAGATTAGCCTCTGTAAGTCGGGGCACCAGCTATATTTTCTTGGTAGAATTCTCCAAACTTTTCCATTTGAGAATGAAAAGAGAGGGCGAGCTCTTGAGCTTTCTTCTTGTAACCATCTTGGCTCGGCCAAGTTGATTTTGGGTCTAAGAATGAAGTCGGAACATTGCGAACAGCTTGAGGAACTTCAAAACCAAAGTAGGGGTCCTTCTCTGTCGGGACCATATTAAGAGTATTCTTCTGAACAGTTCTAATAATTTGTCTGGTGATATTGAGAGGAAATCTCTGTCCTACACCATAGGGGCCACCGGTCCAGCCTGTATTAACAAGCCATACTTTTATATCGTGCTTATCGAGAAGCTTACCAAGAAGATTTGCATAAACTGAAGGGTGTCTTAGCATAAACGGTGCTCCAAAGCATGGAGAGAAAGTCGCTTGCGGCTCTTTAACTCCAATTTCTGTTCCAGCAACTTTAGCAGTATAGCCAAGGACAAAGTAGAACATGGCCTGCTCTTTAGTGAGTTTTGCGATGGGGGGAAGAACACCAAAAGCATCTGCACAAAGAAAGAAGATATGCTTTGGAATTTTACCTTGAGAGGAAGGCTCTAATTCTTCAATAAATGTTAAAGGGTAAGAGCATCTTCCATTTTCTGTTAATTCATTATTGTAGAAATCCGGCTCACCCGTTTTATCAGTTAAGATAACATTTTCAAGGATGGCACCAAAGGTAGATGCGGCTTGAAAGATTTCTGGTTCACCAGACTTCGAAAGTTTATAAGTTTTAGCGTAGCAGCCACCTTCGAAATTAAAGAGACCTTCATCAGAGAGACCGTGCTCATCATCTCCGATAAGAAGAGTTCCCTCATCTGTAGAGAGAGTTGTCTTCCCTGTTCCAGAGAGTCCAAAGAAAACTGATGTACTATCATTATCTAATTTATTGGCCCCTGCGTGCATGGGAAGAACTTCCTTATCAGGAAGAAGGTAGTTCATTACACAGAACATACTCTTCTTAATTTCACCTGCGTAGAAAGTTCCCGCAATGAGCGTCGTATTAGTGTCAAAACAAGTTGCAACCACTGTTCCTGATTTTGTACCAAATTCATCTGGATTTACCTCAAGATCAGGTGCGTGCAAAATAGTAAAGTCGTTAGAGTCCATCTCGCTAGTCTTGTAACGAAAGAGGTATTTAGAAAATAGAGAATGTTGAGGTCTATTTGTTACAGTTCTTACTCCAATATTATGCTCTTTGTGAGCTCCAACAGAGCGATGAGTAATATAGAGGTCCGTATCCCCATTGAGGTGATCAATAACCTTAGCTTTTAATTTTTCAAAAACTTCAGGAGTCATTTCATTAAGAGAATTATCCCACCAAACTTTCTCTTGAGTAGAGGGAGATTTTACAACGTACTTGTCTCCCGCTGATCGACCAGTATGTTTTCCTGTTGTTACAGTAAGTGCACCCTGCTTACTAAGGGAGCCTTCTTTACTAATGATGGCCTCTTCAACAAGAGTATTTAGTGGTGCATCGACGAAAAGTCTTCGTGACCCTCTATTAAGTTTTATTCCAAGGTTTTCATAAAAAGAGTTGTTCATGCTTTTCCTCGCTTAGGGCGAATAAAGTGTTTCGCCAAAGTAGTTTGGGTTTAAATAAATAGACCCCAGCAGTTTAAAGCAGTCTGGCTTTTGTGCCAACAGTAGAGCCACTTTTTCTATAGAAGGAGCTAAAGAATTTATGTGAATTAATGCGCGGTGCTCGTGCTCGCGCTTATTTTACCCGATATTATACTTAAGTAGGCCGCATCCCAAAGATGATGACGAATCCTGAGGGACTGGATACCGCTATATTGAGCCTTGAGGATCTTAATATCATTATTTGAGCATATTTCGCTAAGCAGTAACTTCGCTAATGGCCCATGGGAATCGCCATCAACTTCTATGTGCCTCTCGAAGTAGTAGGTAAGAGTAGGGCAGTTGATACCATTACCTTTGATGACTTTTATGATCTGGGTAAACACATCAGGTAAGAGCTTTTCTCTGCCATAGAAGAAGGCAGCAGCGACTTCTTCAAGTCTGCCGTTGTGGGCCAGATCGAGATTGTACTCTACAAATTGGCGGGCACCATTGGGTATAAGCTTAGTGTCCATTGAGCCGATAAAGTCATTAAATAACGAAGTATTAGCCCCTATTTCTTCCATTGCACGTAAGTAAAGTTCAAAGTGGCTACAGGGGTTTCCTTGGTGGTCGAGATCGCTTTCTTCACACAGAACAATCTCATTAATCATTCTAACAACACTTGCGGAGTAGGTGCTAGGTTTCCAAGGCACAGAGACACAGGTGATTTTACTTTGTAGATTCTTAAGTAAACTCATAAAGTCCCATACGGCAAATATATGATAGGACATAAATATGCGGATATCTTCTAGGGAGTTTAAAGACTGATAGAGAGGGTGCTTGATCAGCTTTTTGTGCTGCTCGTTGATTAATTCTTCCATTTCTAAACCCTATCAGACTGCATTCAGTGCTTCCATGAAATTTATGGACGTCTAACCTATATTACATAAGTTTTTTATATGTTAAAAAAAAGGAATCTTTAAGTGTTAGGAATTTTATGGAACCAAAGTGGAAAATAGTAAGAGGAACAATCATTTCTCCCATCAGCGATAAGAAGTCGAAGTGTTACCCGAACGGGGTTCTGATCTTAAAGAAATATTCTAATGGCTATCGTATTGAAGAATTAGGTGCCGAAAAAATCTTGGAAAATTACCAAGGCCTGCGCTCAGTTGAAGTCTTGGACTTTGGAAGCAAGGTTATTATTCCAGGACTATTGGATCTTCACTTTCACTGGGTCCAAGATGATGTAAGAGATAAGCCAAAGGATAATCTCTTAAAGTGGTTAGAAAACCACACATGGCCGGCCGAAAGTAAGTTTAAAAATCTCGCTTATACAAAGAAGAAGGCAAAGAGCTTTAGTCAGAGCTTGATTAAGAACGGCACACTTGGCGGGGCCTGCTATGGTTCTATTCATGCCCACTCTGTTGATGCTGCTTTTAAAGAGTTCGTGGGGGATTTCTTTATTGGCAATGTTCTCATGACCATGAATTCTCCTGATTACTTACTTCAAACTAAGAAGCAGGCAAAGTCATTAGTTGAAAAGCTAGCGATGAAATATAGGAGAAGGTATGTCGTAACCCCTCGCTTTGCCCCTACCACAGATGAAGATGTTATGAGGTTTGGTTCCTCGATACAGAAGAAGACAAACTGCTTGATCCAGTCGCACCTCTGTGAAACTGAGAATGAAATAGAATGGGTTCTTTCGATCTTTCGTGAAAGAAAAGGATTCGAAGATGTAAAGAGTTACAGTGATATTTATCAAAGGGTCGGTCTCTTGGGTGAGAATACTATAATGGGTCATGGTATTCACTTAAGCGCGGAAGACCGAAAAATACTACGACGAACAAGAACAGCTGTCGCTCATTGTCCGACTTCAAATGCTCCCAAGAATAAGAGAGGACTTGGTTCCGGGCTCTTTGATTTCAAGCAAGCTAACAAAGATAGAATAGAATGGGGCCTGGGAAGCGATATTGGCGCCGGTCCCTTTCTTTCAATGCTTGATGTAATGAAAAGCTTCGTTGAACAAAATAAAGGGTGTAAGCATGCAACCTATGTAAGCGCTCTTTATCGAGCAACTCTAAAGAATGCTCAGATTCTTAAAATTGATAATAGAGTTGGTGATTTTGCCTTTAAGAAAGAAGCAAATTTTAATGTATTGAACTTTGAGTGTTCAAAGAAGTCCGCGCAGAGTGTTTTAGAAGAACTTTTTAAAAGTGTCTCAAGCCGCAAAGGCTTTGAGGAACTTATTGATCAAACAGTTTATCAGGGGAGAGTTCTCTAGGAAAAGGAGGACTTCTTAGCAAAGGGTTATTTAAAAGATGAGTAAGAAAGAAAGAAGTATTCTATTAGGCATTCTTATTCTGTGTGTTGTTCTGACCTTTTTGAAATACTTTCTTAAAGTATAAAGAGTAGTGAATAAGAACTACTTTTTACATGCTTTACCGAGCTTTTCAGGATTTTTCATATAATACATAAATTTATCCTGTATTTCATTAGGGCTCATTCCCTTCACTGCAAGCTTTGAAGCCATACTTGCAAGTAAATCTTTTGCCAAAAGATCAGTGCCAGCAACACTCTTAAGTTGTGGAAATTGATCTAATTTTCGAGATGACCTAAGTCCTTTTATCGCTTTCATTATTTTTAATGGGTTCTTTAAAGTAAGCCCAGAGATGATAATCCCTGATTTAAAGCCTAGAATTTGATTGGCCAGCTCTTCATTACATGTGTTCATCTCTTCTACTCTCTCATCGTACGCCCTTTGGTTGTCACCTTGTTCCTTTTTGACAAAGAGCTCACCCCTTAGAGCCGTGCATTCATCTTCTTTCTGCTTAATCTCATTGAGATCAAGTGCTAGTAAGCTTCCTTCTGTGAGAGCGAATAAACCTGCACTTTTTGCGACCTTTGCCCATTGAACTCTGCTGGCCAAGGTGGCTCCTGCCTTGGTTAGAAGTCCAGCTCCAGGGCCTAGAAAGAAGGGAGCTATGTTAACTGCTGCTGTTAAGATGCTTCGGTTCTCATCTTGCTTTTCCATATATTGATCTCGGTTCTCTGAGAGTTTACATATTCGGTACTTATCAGGAGAGTCAGCGATTTGATTATCTAAACTTCCTTTTCCTAAGATATAGTCAATAACATTCAGAGATCCAGGGGATTTTGAAAGATAACTAGCGTGGGGTGAGTAAGCTCTGCTTCTTCTTCCTTTGAAGCGAGGCTTTGCTTCATGGATAAGAGTGACATTTAACTCGCTTTGAAATTTACTAATATCTTTATCTTTCTTTTGAAGAAATGTACGAACTTGGGCCAGTCCTTTCTTTAGTAAATTATGGGCCTTCGGAAATTCATATTCCCCTGTTATGATACCGTTTTTTTCTTTAATACTATCACTAAGACCATCAAGTAATACTGATGTGCCAATGAGAGGGTCTGTCATTAGAAGGGTCGCTTTGTCTGCTTGAAGGACTTTCAATTCATTCTGAAGAGAAGACTTCATTGTTCCATTACTTCTCATCTTCGAAATTTGAAACTTAACAACTTTCTCTTTCTTTATGAGATCGAATAATTCTTTTAATTTAAGTTTGTAATAACTTTTCTGATCTTTCTCATTAAGAGAGTTGATGACTTCTTTCACTTTGCTAAGCTTATCTCTATGCTCCTCTCTTTTTTTCTGGGCGAGCTCTGAGAGAAGCATGGCCTCCTTACCCCTGCGGTTTAAACTATCGTAAGTATAGGGCGCTTGTAAGTAGGGGCTAAGGTCTTGATCAATACACTCTATGACTGGTGTTTCTTTATATTTGTCACATTCTGTACTCTGAACCTTTTTCTTTGATGAATTACCTAGTCCAAAAATAACAGGAGAAATAACAAGGATTGAAAGTAAGAGTATTAATCGCATAGTGCTGCATCCGGGTTGGCGAGTAAAGCGTCTCTGATGGATTGCATAAGAAAACGCTTCTTTTGAGTGTTTGATCCATTATTGTTGATAGAAGTCTTTAGGGCCTCTTGAGCCTCTTTCCCATGTTTTTTAGCTTCACTCGCAAGAGAAATAGCTGAGAAGTTCTTAGAATAATCCTTGAACTGCTTCTTTGTTAAATTAAAGCCGTAGGCAGCAACAACTCTCGGGGTTAAGACCAAATTTGAAGGAATCTTATGCGCCTTTGCCTCGTCTAAAAACTTCTGTCTAAAGTCAGCTTGACCAGCAATTTTTGTATTAAATAAGCCTGCAATTTTACTCTTATGTTGAAAGAATATTTTTCTACGTAGAGATTGCCTGTCGTAGCCTTCAAGTTTTCTATTGTTGTCCATTAACAAGGGAATAAGTTCGTACCTGCGAATAGGGTCAAGTTGATCAACATCTAGTCCGACCTGTTTTAAGGTTTTGAAGAAGCCTTTAACTCTCTTATCGTAATCTAAGTAGTGCTCTGTGCTTTTAGCATAATCTTTTTCAAGGTTAATCAAAACGACATTTTTGGGACTCTTATATTCAGCTTCTGTTTTCTTTCTAAACTTTCCATAGCCCAAAGGTTGCTCTTTACTTCCCTTAATCATTGGTCTACCAAACTCATGGCGGGAAACAGGATTTTCAGACCTTTCAACACCGTCGACTGTTTTTTCAAATATTTCAGCTGCCTCAATCACCCAATGAGGAGCTAGGTTTTTTGAAACAAGAGCTCTTTTGTTTAGAAGATTATCACCTGTATTCTCATCAACTTGGTTTAGCATCTTAATTACTTTTTGGGCTTCAATCATTTTCTTTTTATCTTTTTCAGATAGCCCTTCTAATTTGAAAGGGTTAGTTCCAAAAGCACGATCAAGCCCTTGGATAATATAGATATTCTTTAGATGACCTTTTTTGTCGAGAAATTTTTTTTCTTTAGGCAGCTTCTTATCTTGCTCTTTTAAATAGTCTGAAGACGTATCTACTTTAGCAGCATCATGAATAGTAAGGAAGCCGCCAATGAAAGATTTGAGCTCCTTTCTCTTTGCTGGGTCCGCCCAGAACTCCTCTGGTATTTTAAAGGATTTTCGGACATCAGAGGCCGAAACAGCAGGTATTGCTTCGCCAGCATCATCAACTGTTGCGGGAATTCCATTTTGGGCATAACCCATGAGAACATCAAATAAGCGTAGGTTATTATTTATATGATTATTCATGTGTGTCAAAGTGTTGCGAACATCCCAGTCTTGAACATGCTCTTTAAGCTGAGCTTCTCTTGCACTTTCCGACACTATTTCGTTACCAAGGGTAATGAATGAAAAAGAGGATAGAATCAGATAGGTTGTCAGTTTTCTCATTAATAGAGAATACTATAAAGAAGGAGTGGCCATAAATAGGAAATATCTACCTAAATTAGTCTTGAACTGGTTTCTAACTTGAGTTAAATACTTGTTTAATTAGCCTGAATAACTATTTACTGCCTAGTCTCTGAATATAAAAAAATGAACAACTTTATTTAGTTATGTTGATTTTAGTCCGATAAAGATACGAGTTTGTACTTTTTATCGGAGGCCATGTTGTCTTTTGACTACAATAAATTAAAGGAAAAGCATCAGAACGATGGGTCTCATTGGTCCTCGTATTCCGACTTATTTATGGTCTTATCCGTTGTCTTCTTACTCCTCTATGTAGTTGCTAGCATGAGAAGCACAACGACAGATGCCATGAATGCAATAGCTCAGAGAAAAGTTATTTCTGAAAATAATGATCTAAAAGGCCAGATCAAAGCATACAACACATTAAAGAATAACTATGTCGAGAATGAAGCAGATGAGAGCGAGAAAAAACTCTATGAAGGCTTGATGGCGAAGTTAGACTTATTACAAGATGAAACAGATCTAGAAAGGCAGAAGCTAGAAGCAAGAGCAGAAGAAAATAAAAAGAAAGTTGTTGCTCTTAATAAGTACCAGCAATTAGTAAGAAATATAATTAATACCAATCTACTGGCCAAGAAGAGGCTTAATCACCGAAATAAAGTCATTGTAACTAAGAAGAAAATTATAACTAATCAAACTGACACGATTAAGAAGCTCGATGAGAACTTAAATGAGCAAACTAATGAGATACAAAAGAAAATAGCGATTATAGAAGATAAGGAAGAGCTGATAAACAATCAAGTTCTTGAGATAGAGAATCAGAAAGAAGAATTAGGAAAGAATCAAGAGTTAGTGAGTAAGCTTGAAAATAAAATACAAGTTAAGAAGCAAATATTTCTTGAAAATCAAGAAAAAATTAAAGAGCTTAATTCCAATCTTGAGGAAAATATCAAAATGCTTCGTAAAGAAGAGAATCTTTCAAAATCACAAAGAAGTAAAATGCAAAAGCAAATAACTCTTATGCGCCTTAAAAGCCGCATGAAAGTTAAGAAGCTAGCGAATGAAAACTTAGAAGCTGAAGCAAAAATTCAGAGCTTAAATACTAATATGAAAGAAACTTCAGCACAGCTCTTAGCAGCGAGTGAAAAAATTCAAAAAGAAGAAGAGACAAAGAAGAAATTATTAGCAGAAATGGAAGTGGCTAATCAAGCTTATAAAATGAAAGTAGATAAATTAGAAGGTGATTTTAAGCAAAAAATCGATAGCCAAAGACAAGACCTTGAAGCCAAACTTGCACAAGAAAAAGGAAGTGTTCAGGAAAAGATTAAGAGGCTTGCTGAATTTAAGGCCCAGACTGCAAAAGAGAGAAAGAAGCTAGATGCTGCTCTTGGGAATTTGAGTAACCAGGTCGCAGAAGCAAAAGGTAAGCTTACTGAGGTTAATAAAACGGTAAGTGATTATGCTGAGAAATTAGAAAAAGCAAAGAATGATCACAGTCGCTACCTTGCCTCTATTGATAAACTAAAAGATGAAAAGAAAAACCTAAGTGGGGATTTGAAAAGAGTACAGGTTATTGCCAATGCTAAGAAAAAATTAACTAAGAAGATAACTGATAGGCTTAAACTTAAGGGCATTAAAGCTAACGTAGATGCTAAGAGTGGTGATGTGACTCTATCTTTTGGAGATGAGTACTTTGATTCTGGTAAAGCTACCTTGAAAAAGGAAATGGAAAGTGTTTTACAAAAATTCTTTCCTGTTTATGCCAAGTCTTTATTAGAAGATCCTAATATCTCTAAAAACGTTAAGTCTGTCGAGATTGTAGGCTTCTCTTCACCAACTTATAAGGGCAAATACGTTGACCCAAAAAGCTTAAATCCTGGAGACCGTTCGGCACTAAACTATAATCTAGACCTCTCCTTCAATAGAGCGAAGTCTATTTTTTCTTATATGACAGATACTAGG
>CALHBL010000104.1 GCA_937930825.1 uncultured Bacteriovoracaceae bacterium | reverse complement strand
CCCTATCTTCGTTAAAGATGGATTCTAAGAGTTGTCCCCGCGGGGGAGCTACTAAAAGTAATTTTGGCTCCCATTTTATCTAAACTCTTTTTAACAGTGTACATCCCCAAGCCGCTACCAAAGGAGACTTCGGGATGAAAGCGTTTAAACATAGAAAAGAGCTGATCATGAAATTCATCAGGAATTCCTAGGCCATTATCCTCTATAACTATTTCAGTGCTCTCATCTTTATGAAAGGCACTAATCTTTACAAACCGTTCTTCTCTTTCAGGATTATGATACTTTATTCCATTAGAAATTATGTTATCCAAAGTTTGCCTCAGCCGCATTTTACAGGAGAGCAGCATAAAGTCCTCTGGTATATTAATCAAGATAGCGACCTTCTTATCGTGGTAAGTAACGTCTAGCTCCGATTTTATATCCGCCAAAACGCTATAGAGATTAAACTCCTCTTGAGTCTCTTCTCTTAGGTCGGCCTTTGCTAGGGTAAGGATATCAGTAACCAGGTCTTCGAGCCTCTTAACGTGCTTACTCACTTTTAGTGCATTCTTTTTAACTTCCCCGTAGTTCTCATCTTCTATATCTTCGTGAATATAATCAGCATACCCTCTCGCTGTTATAAGAGGGGCCTTTAGATCATGAGAGGCCCTGTAAGCAAATTGAGCAAGCTCCTCATTGGCCACTTTTAATTCCTTATTCGCTTTCAGCGCTTGAAGTCTAGATTTTTTAAGCAATTCCTGAGGTTCAATAAATAGCGTCACACCTAACTTCTTAAAGAGAAAGTAAAAGAGGAATGATATTATCAAGACTAGGAATAAGAGAGTTGAGACTAGTTTAACTAAGGCCTTACTAATTTTGTCTTTATAGAGCTCTAACTCCATATGACCACTTATAATAGGAAGCTCTACACGCTTCTTAGTCCCCTCTTCTTGCCTCTTACTTCCATATTCATGGACAAGAATTCCTTTTGAATAGAAGGTGGCATGAATTAATTTATCTTTAACTAGGTTTTCAAATAAGCTTGATATCTTAAAAGGAAGTAGCCCGACTAGAATCCCCTCAGGATTGTCATTATACTTTATCGGCACGGCCATGAGAATTCTCTGCCCGAAATCATAGTTGTGAATAGCTGCATAGTAGCCAATTCGGCCATCTATTATTTGACTAACCCAAGTGTCGTTCTTTGCCATACTTAGCTCCCTGTCAGAGCTTCTTTGAATTACCTCTCCATCAATATCAAGGAGGAAGAAATCCACCTTATCCTCTTGCACTCTAAGATCAGCGATAAGGTCATTCAAGAAAGAATGATCATTCTGAGGATTCATAACAGCATTAGTCATCGCTGGTAAGCGAGCATGATCCCTCATGGTTGAAAGCTTTGCCTCGAGAAGCTCCCTTAAACCATTACTAAGTAAATTCACTTCTTGAGTTACAGAGCCGGAGTGAACTTCCTCAAGAGACATTTTAATGGAATAGGCCGAAACGAGAATAAAGCTAATACTCATGACCGCAATAATTAAGAAAATAAACTTAAAAAATGTCTTAGAAACATTTTCGAGTTCATTTGTATTTTCTCTATTTGGACTTTCCGACATAGTTATTTAAACTTCCACTTACCTAAGATAATTTCATCGTCCCTTCCATATGAGGCCATAACAAAGTCAACTATACCTAATGCTTCGTGAGCATCAGTACTATTCTTTGAGAAACTTGAAAATGGGTATTCATAAGTTTTCACAAGACCTCGAATAGGGTTCTTGATATTCTCGAAGGCCAATCTAAGCTTATCTCTCATTTTCACGATTGGTAGCTCTGGACTAACTTACTTGCAAGCTTCAATCAGCAGTAATCCAAGATCATGAGCATGAACAAAACCTGGCATAGCAGTAATATCCTTCGCTGACTTTATTGAGCTAAACATTCCCTTCGCTTTTTCTAGTACACTTAGTTCAAAGGCATCCATCTCTCTATTCACAAAAGAAAAGCTAGTTTGAATAAATTTTAAATTAATCTTCTTTCGAATTTCATAGGGAATAGTTTTATGAAAATTACCACCGGTTATTCCCCAGTGGCTTAAGATAGGAATTCTCTTACCCACTGGTTTTAAGGCCAGCTCCTGGGCGATCCTTCTTCCTTCAAGTGCATTAGAAACAAGGAAAATCACATCACTCCCTGCCTTTTGCGCATTACTTATCAAGACGTTGGCCCCAGCTTTCTTTAGATTCCAATTAAACCAACCAACCTTAAAATCTTTAATCCCCAATTCCTTTAAAGACTTGGACATCGTCTTAAAGTTTGATCTGCCCCAGCCGGTATCTTCTAACATAAGATAGGGCTTCTTATACTTCTGCTCTTTTATAGCATAGTGGGAAATAAATTTTCCTGCTTTAGAGTCGTCAATGGACAGGCGAAATAACCAATTCTCCTTTGAGGGATAGCGAGTGATAGGGCCTGCTGCCGCCCAAGGAACCAAGAATAGAATCGCATTCTCATTAATGAAACTTCTATGGGCCAGCAGCGGAGGAGAATGAATCCCGGAGAGCATCAACAAACTATTGGGGTCTTTTAAATAGGCCTTCATATGCCTAAGACTTCGCTTGGAATTACCACGGTGGTCTTTGCGAATAATTCTAACTTCTCTTCCCATTATTCTTGAGTTAGTACTTTTTAACGCTACCTTCAAACCTCTTTCAATAGACACTGAAGACTCTAGATGATTAGAGAAGTCGGCATCAATATAAATATTAAAGTAGCTTGCTTGACCGATGGCATTAGGTACCTGGCACATACAAACCTGGCACATACAAAGGAAAAAAAATAATTTCTTTAACATATCCTACTACCTCATTGTAAAAGTAAAGGTTGTCCCGCTCTTCTTATCTGAACTCTCAATCCACACTTGACCATCAAGACGCACCACAAGTTTCTTCACTAATGCTAGCCCAAGTCCATCCCCCTCAGGTGCTCCCAAGTCATCTCCTTCATCGCATTTTTTAAAGATAGTAAAAGCTCTATCCCAATTCTCTTTCTTTATTCCGACCCCATTATCATGAACCCAAAATTGGTGAAGACCATCTGGCCTCTTCTCATAGGAGAGCTCTACTTTCTTAATGTCATTTAAATTATAGGTTAAGGCATTATCAAAAAGGTTACTTAAAATACTTTTAACTTTTTCTGGATCACAGATAATTTCAGGAAGAGTAGTCTTGAAGCTGAGCTGAAGAATTTTACCTGTATCTAAAAGGCATTTATCCCTGACTTCTTTAGCTAACTGAGTAAGATCAGTTCGCACCTCAGTCACCTGTTCTCGACCCTGTCTTGAAAAATAAAGCAGAGAGTCCAAGTAATTTTCTAGCCGGGTACCAAGACTCTCTATTCGTTCAATATATTCCTTCCCTTCACTTTCCAAACTCTGTGAATAATCTTCATATAGAAATCTTGCAAAATTCCTCATCCCCCTTAGAGGTTCTCTAAGGTCATGAGAGATAACATAGGCGAACTGGTCAATATCACCCCTTAACCTCTTAAGTTCAAGAGCTGTCACTACTATATCTTCAATATCCTGTAGCGAACCAATCATAGCGAGGGGCTCTCCAGTGCTGCTTCTTGAGACTTGTCCAGTAACCCTAAACCAGCGGTAATCTCCTCTGCTTCTTTTCATCCTACATTCAAGATCAAACTCAGCTTGCCCCTTAAAGTGCTCTAGCCTTAAAGTTGAGAACTTTTCTCTATCAGCAGGATGAATACTATTCACAAAGTTCTTCGCAGACCCCTCAACTTCAACATGTGAAAGACCAAGAAGCTCTTTGAATTGAGAGCTCCACTCTTGCCTATCTTCATTTACATCTTGCCAGCTCCAAATACCGATAGCTGAAGCTTCACTATTAAGGGCCATATTTTCGGCCAATTTCTTAAGCTCTTTATCTTTATCTTTATGTTGATCTTTATCTTTAAAGCTACTTATCTGTGCTACATCGGTTGCAATAATCAAAGCACCACCAATGGACTGATCAGGATAGTGCCATGGAGTGGATTTAAAATTAATAGTGAGTCTTCTCTCTTTAATAGGAACTTTAAGAGAGCACAGAACCTCTTCTTCTTGAAGACTGGCTTCATGGACTTTATCAATTAATGGCCTAAGAAAACTATAATCCTTCTCATAACTTAGGCTCTGTGAGCTCTCGCCTTTTCCTAAAAGCTTAACCCATCTCTTATTGCCTCTGATGACTCTCATCTTATCATCGAGAAGAATCCCCTCAAGAGGAAGCGACTCGATCATTGCAATAAGCGACGCCTCAAAACTTGTGGCGTTATATTCTGCTCTTTTCATTTAAGGTCTCTTTATAAAGTCATCCTGTTTGAGTTTTCAAGTATTGAAAACTCACGAAAAGACTAGAGATGGTATTAAGATTCAAGCTACACACTGAAGGTGTGTTACTTGAGTTCCTTTCCAGTAGCTGTGTATAAGCAGAAGTATATATTATTTGGTCTAAAAATAGTTAGTAAATCACTGAAATGTTTAGAATATTAGACATAGAAATTATTTATTTTCTCTAGAAAATCATATTTCCATCCGAATAACAATCAAC
>CALHBL010000103.1 GCA_937930825.1 uncultured Bacteriovoracaceae bacterium | reverse complement strand
GAAGTCGTTACTAATTTAATTCAAAAGGTACCAGCACTTGGTGTATGGGAGTTACCTTTCTTATTTGAGAGCCATAAGCATGTTAACACATTCTTAAAGTCAAAATTTGCTAAGAATGCTCTTCATGAGCTAAGAAAATTTGATCTCGAACCTATCGATTATACTTATGCCGGAGGATTTGTTTACCTCTTTGGCGAGAAGGTAGATAACTTCAACGAGCTAAAGAATAAGAAATTTGGGGTAGAGCAATCAACTGAGAATTATATAAGCCAGCTCAAAAGCCTTCTTGCTATCAATAGCCGCGAGTTTCATGATAATATTCGCAACACAATTCCCAGTTCTGAAATTATATCTTCCTTCTTAAATACTCTATATCCTAAGAAGACCAGTGACAGAAACTTTACTGTTAATATTACCAATCACAGACTCTTTACAAGAATCCTCTTTATTTCTCAAAAGTTCTTAAAGACTTTGCCGCCGGACTTAAAAGAGATAGTACTCGACGAAGCTAGGAAAGCCGCCGTTTTAGAACGTGAACTTTCAGTACAAGCTGCAGCTAATTATGTTTCAGTTCTTGAGAAGAAGTATTCAGCTAAAGCAAAAATAAACCGCTGGAGTATCACCCAGTTTAGAGAAAATAGAAGTATCTTTAAAGATCTCTATAGTAGCTTTGACTTGGCCTTTGGCGAAGGGAAGGTAAAAGAAATCATGGATTTGGCGAGAACAGGATCAACTCATATTCAGTAAGATGAGCCTAAGACTCTCTTTCCTCTTTCTTATAACCCTACTCGCTTCTCCTGTTTATAGTGGCCCTATCCATGAACTAAGATGGGCCATGAATGTTGAAACATTAGAGTACTACAAAGAAGCCGGCCTCAGGTTCAAGAAGAATATTGAAAAGCGTACAAAGGGAAGAATTATAGTCGAGATTCTTTATTCAAAGAATAAGAATCACCAAAGAGACAACCTGCAAGATGTCCAAAACGGTACTTATGACATGTCCCAAGACTTTGTTAATCGCCTCCTCTACAAAGTGCCCTCCCTCTCCATTTGGGAGCTACCCTTTCTCTTTGATTCTCATCAGCATGTTAATTCTTTCATGGCCTCAAGCTATGGGAGGTCATCTTTAAAAAAGTTAAGAAAATTTGGCGTAGAGGCCATTGACTATACTTATGGCGACGGCTTTATTTTTGTCTTTGGAAAAGAGTTTAACCACTTCTCCAAGCTTGATTTCCTCTCTATGACACCAATCATACCAACAGAATACTATCAAAAACAAATGCACCTTAGATTTCCCTACAAGGCCAGAAGACCAAATGATCGATCTCATCAGCAATTAGACATAAACTACTCTTATATGGAAATTCCATCCCTCAAAGTAGAAGAGCTAAGATTTAACAAAGCGGCCACGAGTAGTCGAAAACTTCTCAACTTGACCAAGCATAGATTTCAGCCATCAGTACTATTTATTTCTCAAAAGTTCTTAGCACAGCTACCTGTCAGCTTAAAAGAGATTCTCATAGATGAGGCCAAGCAATTTACCCAACATGAAAAGAGGCTCTCAGCTGAGGCCACAAGCGAATACTTAGATAACTATAAAGTAAATAAGAAAAGCAGCATCGCTTTAAACTGCTGGTCCGGTAAGCATTTCACCGCCCATAGAAGCTTATTCAAAAAGATGTACACGATGTTTGAAAAGAGCTTTGTGGATATTCCCATTGAAGAAGTTATCAAACTATCTCATCACAAGCACAAATCAAACTGCCTTTGAATGACTAAGTGAGTGCCTTCTGATTGTCTAATATATAGCAGAGGATTAGAAGCTCAAAAACTGATAAGGTTTATTTTAAATATACTCGGGGGAGCTCAATGAAGAAACTATTTCTTTTCATTTTACTTAATCTATTCATTCATTCAACTGCGGCCAAGTCATTCTATGACTTCCCTATCGACTCTCATAACCAGAGTACTTATAAACTAAGTGAGATGAAGGGTCATGTTGTCATGGTTGTTAATATTGCCACCAGATGTGGTTACACCGGCCAATTAGATGATCTTGAAAAGCTCTATCAGAAATACAAATCTAAGAAATTTACCATTATAGGCATTCCTTCAAATGATTTTGGAGGCCAAACACCTGAGAGCAGTAAAGATGCCGCCAAATTCTGCCGTCTAAAGTACGGCGCAACCTTTCCCATCTTAGAAAAAACGAAAGTTAAAGGCGCTAATGCTCATCCCCTGGTCCGCTTTCTCACCAACATGGGAAAAGACAAGGGCGAAGACAGCGGCAAAGAGATCAAATGGAATTTTGAAAAATTCATAGTCGATAGATCTGGAAAAGTCGCCGCGAGATATCCTTCATCTGTTACGCCCTTGAATTCGCCGTTAGAAAAGCAGCTAATTAAGCTCTTCGCCAAGTAACTACTTCGATTCAATATAATCGCGATAACCTTTGAAGAGCGGCGACTTATCTAGCAGACTAAGGATGCCATCATTTTCAGTGCTTAATACAGCCACAAAGATTGTTTGGTCTAAGTAAGTAAGAGGTTTAATGGCGAGCCTAACACTCTGTCCTCCCTGCCTCTTCTCTTTTAAAATAAAGAGAACAAGGCGTTCAAGCCCCATACTTTTAAGCTTTAAGTGCTATCGCCCTTATAGTTTTGGCCATTCGTACTTTTTACTTACTTAGTTTAAAATGAAGAATGGTTTTCACGTTCTTCTGTTCTATTTTCTGGTAGCGCCAACGCTTAAGGGCGTTCTTTGCTTCTCTTTCTAAGCCAACCCCCCTTGGTTTGGCCGTTAGGATTATAATATTCTCGGTCTTGCCTTGATCATCAATATCGAACTGGGCAAGAACACATCCTTCTAACTTTAACTCTAAAGCTCGGCGAGGATAGAGTGGTGCGTGACTAT
Source organism: uncultured Bacteriovoracaceae bacterium (assembly GCA_937930825.1). Classification (GTDB taxonomy): domain Bacteria; phylum Bdellovibrionota; class Bacteriovoracia; order Bacteriovoracales; family Bacteriovoracaceae. The sequence goes on along the minus strand of CALHBL010000103.1, from coordinate 2,524 downwards.
ATAGAGGAACTTGCTCTTGTTTGTCAGTTAAAACCTTCTTTGAAGACTTCGCTTCAGTGCAGTCTTTTACGGTATCTTTTTTTAAATGTGCACAAGAAGATGCCAAGATTAACACTAATAGAATAATTTTATTCATCATAAATTCCTTATTACTTCAAGGCCCTAACAAAGGATCACCTTTCCTATTTCTTTTTCTGACTCAATTCCTGAATATTACCAACGAGCTGCTTATCAATGAGAATAGAACCATTTACAATAGGCAGCTGCTCTACTTTCTTATTTTCCAATTGTGCTAAGTACTTTTCCATATGAGCATCATCTACATCTTTAAAGACTTTTAAAAAATCAACGGCCGTTGCTGTTATGCCTATTGCGTAGTAGAGCCCAGGTCTTTCCTTAATAAGAATAGGCGATCCCGAATCTCCGGGAAAGGTCATACAATTTGTTGAGAGAATATCCTGCTCATTTAGTTTTCTGATAACTGCAAGGCAATCTCGCTTTGAAGCTTTGAGAATGAGTTCAGCTTCCTTCTTATACTCGTAATTACCATAGCCGGCACGGGTCACTCTAATATTCTTGCCTTTATAGAGCTTTCTCCAGCTTAAAGTGAGATTCAAAGGATTAATATTCTCATCCACATCACTCTTAAGAACAATGATCCCCTTATCCTGAACCACGCAATGTCCTTTAGCGAAGCGGCTATCTTCGCAGTGACGCTTTCTTGATTTTGGAATATAGATATTCTTTATTTTATAGGAGTACTTTTGATCGAGGTGTTTCACATTGAAGAGGTCATTCTTTCTTAACTTAGCAGCAACATGGGCCGCCGTTAGAACAATATTTCTACTCACCAAGAAGCCAGAACCCATCCCCCTTCGATTTTTGAAATAACCAATGCCATTTAACTCTGGGATATGCTCCACGCTGACTCGATCATCAAACTGCTTCATTCTCTTCATAAGAGGAGCATTTGAGCAGGAGCAAAGTGTAAGTAGAAGTAATATATATTTCATTCAGTAGGTCCTATTTAATCAATAAACATCTAGGTTTAGTAAGGTGAAATTAATTAATACTTTCTTAACTCTTGCCAAGCGAGTCTTTCATATTCTAAAAAATCACTTTCCAATTTATCAGTGGCCCTTTGATATTCTTCTTCACGCTTTCTAATTTCATCTTTATCAGTTTCAGCTTTTAAATATAGGGCCTTCAAGCTATTCATTACTTCTTCGATTTTATCACTATTAACTTCTATTCTCTTCGATAATTCAGTAAGTCGGTTACCATCGTTTATACTCTGCTTTCCTATGCTAATACTTTTCATATACTCTTCCTAGTTTCTGGACTCACTTCATAAGTTCAATGCTCTACAAGAAATGCTAAAGCTGAATTATCAAATGTTATGAACTAATTACAAATAATTTTCAAAAATTTTTCATGTTTGGGTTAATCTCCGTTAAGGCAACGTTAAATCAAGGACTTAGAGTACAACATTTTTCATCTTTTAATTCTAATGAGTATATTCAATGCCTCAGTAAATATAAAAAGACCAACTTAAAAATGGAGGAATTCATCGTACAAGAGCATAAATATCAAATGCCCTGCACGAATGAAAACTTTGTGCTCGTGCCTTGTTTAGAACTAGAAATTTGAGCATTCATCTTTTAATACATTCACCCATTTATTTTCAACGGTTCCGCTCTCCTCATTTAAGGTGGCCATACCTAAGGCTGACGTCACAGAACTTATGCCATTAAACCATCTCTCATTATTAGCAGGTAAACCCACTTCAGTATCAACGTCAAGACTTTCTGAAAATTGAAAATCCATTTTTCTCAAAGTTTCAAGGGATCTCATCAAGCTACTTTCAACCTGATCGAACTGACCTGACAAGGCATCAAATGGGGCCCACTTTTCAAAAGCAATATAGTATTCATCAAATACTTTCATTTCTTTTTCTCTTAAACGGGTTAGGCTCTCAAAGTAGTATTGCTTCTCTGCTGATTCTTTCTCTTTAATGGACTCTATCAAAGCAACAAGATTCTCTGAATGGGCAAGTGAAGCTGCTTGAGAAATTTTTTCTTCTAATTCTTGATCATGGTTCTCGATCTTTTCTTCCAGCACTGCAATTCGCTCATCAAGCTCTTTTCTTAGTAATTTCAAAGAAATATATTTTCCGTAAATTTCCCTATTTTCTAATAAGGAATTTGTTATTTCAAACTTAAGCTTAATAATATTTGCTAAGTGCTCCATAACTTGAACGACCAATTTACTTCTTTGCTTATTGTAGTTAATAATTTTTACTTTATTTTTTTCTTTTTCAATATTTTTAACTGTAAAGTCAAAGATACTTACGCCATTATTGATTGCTGGTACGGTGAAAGTCGGGTTTGTAGGAAAGGAAGGTGTGATGAGACCGTTAAGATTACGTAAGCAAGGATCCACTATTTCCTTCATACCCGAATTATTGGGAAGACCTGCGAATGAACTTACTGAGAGATTACGGGCCTGCAAAGCATATGCACTA
>CALHBL010000102.1 GCA_937930825.1 uncultured Bacteriovoracaceae bacterium | reverse complement strand
TCATTCCAGTATGGAGATGGCCGTAGAATAAACTCTGAGGAAATATTTACTGAAGATCTCTTTATTAAGGTATCAAATCTCATGCTTGAAAAGGTTGGTTATCGCCCTTCTTTTATTTCTGTTATCGAAGAAGAAGACCTCTCTAAGGCCATAGATAATGTTAGATTAGCAGAAAGTCTTGGAGTTGATTGTAAGTTAAATTATGCCAATAAATCAGGAAGTTGCTCTAAGCCACTTGCTCTTTCAAAGATTTACAAAGTCTACTTGGAGATCATTAAAGAGGGATTGGCCGAATATGAGTGGAATACACGTCAAATGGTCAATCGCCTGCACCAAAGTGAGCAAACAATGTGTCCGCTTAACCGATCCTGCGATAGTGGAATAAGGGTGATTCAGCCAGATGGCAAATACTATAGCTGTGGTGCTTTTGGTGATGATCTAAAATATGAAATTAACTTCAATGAAGAGGTCTACGAGAATAAATTTTTCACACCTCTTGAGGATGAGCCGGATCTCCATGCTCTCAAAATGGAGTGTTACTCATGCCCCATGTTTCAAATCTGTAATGGTTGTAAAAAGCATATTTTTGATCTTAAAGAGACCATGATGGTTGATGAGCACTGTCGTGATATGAAAGAAATCGCTAGTGAAATAGAAGAGGCAAACTTAAACTGTAATCATAAGATCATGAATGATATTCATGAGAGTTTCTTAGATAGAGTTTAGGCCCTTAATAGTCATGACTAGCTCTTTGTAAAAAATCTCTTCTCTAAGGTGAGAAAATGATGTCTTCTTTAAAAGAAATAAAAATAGCCTCCCTCTTCTTCTCTATTATACTTGTTTGTTTCTATGGGTATTTACTCTTGGCCGTCTCTTCCTACTTTTTCAATACTAACCCAGAAGTTTTTGACCTCTTTGTTGAGGGAAAGGTCTCTTCAAATTTTATTTTGATTATATGCCTTTTTCTTATATTCAAAAAAAGGGTGAGTCTCCCTCTGTTAGGAATTTCAGCGGTCTTATCATTTCTCTGTTCATATTTCTTCTTCTTTGAAGAAGCCTTATTTGAAGTGCTAAGGGAGGTAGGACTAGTCACCAACATGACAAATAGCCAATGGCCTCGTGTGGTCTTTGCGATTGTTGTTCTCACTCTCATAGGCTTAAAATTTATGATTAAAAAAGAGAGAACTCTTGATCGCTTCTTCTTCATTGTAAGTGCAGTGGTTGTTTTTGTAACAACTCTTATATTTCATAGGATAACTGCTCAAGAGGCCCTTAGAAGCATTGAAAAAGAGAAGAGGTTAATCTTCTTACAGGTAACCTCACTAGAAAATGAAGAATTTATTGAAAAGTGTAGTAACTCTCTTTACTTTTGCTTTGAAAATGGAAGGATTATTCCTAGTAAGAAAACTAGAACTTTAAGTACTAAAAATATTGAAAATATTGTTAAATTTGTAAAAAATAGATCAAGTAGTGCTTTGCTAGAGCAGGACGAGGAATACTTAAATGTATTAGTCACTCAGAACGGTCATAGATCAATTCTAGATGTATATGACTATAATAAGAAGAAAATGCAGCAGGTGAATATTTTCTACTTTCTTTCACTATGCGCACATACTTCATGGTCCTTTATTGCTCTACTGCTTTCTTATCTTCATAGAAGAAAAGGGCTGACTTTCTTAAGAAAACTTTTCTACTTATCTTAATCTGCAACCAGTAGAAGTTTTGTAATGTGCGGACCCTTAGCTCTGAGGCCCACAAACTATGAACACCAGACTTTCGTAAATATTTAATTATTTATTGAAGAGACTACCTATTGTAAGCTTTTTATAAAATCATAGGTTTCTTTATTTCTCGCTCTCATCTTCGCAAGGGGCTTTTTGATTGTTTCTAAGTAGTTACTTATTTGCTTTGGGCTCCAGACGTTAATTCTAAAACCGCGATTTTTAAGTAATTTTGTTACTATCGTCATAGCATCGTAAACATAGAATCGCTCGCGCTTCAATGCATCGGAAAGTTCTACTTTGAAATAGCTTTGTATTTTTGGGGACAGCTTTTTAAGTTTTTCCTGAGAGAGAAAAGTTACTCTTGTAATTACTCTATGATTTGTAATGTTGATCCATCTCTTGTGTGCATTCTCGAAGGAATAGATGCTATCGAGCTCTGATGAAAGAACCTCTCCACAGGAGTAATCCTTTGAGTCGACATTATTTGTGCTTTTAATTCCGGAAGGTTTTAAGAAATTTTTAACAAAACCATATGATTTAACATTGTAACATTCTTTACCTTTAAGTTGAGAAAAAGAGTCTACCTTTTGTTCTGAGTGATAGGACAGAAATCCTCCAGCATAAGAATAGTTTATTGCGAGGGCATGAGGTGTATTTAGCTTTTTAAGGATAGTATTAGCCTTGGGGCTTTGAAGAAATTTTTCAATTTGCTTTGTCGTTTTGAATAAGTAGGGAATTTGAAAAACCTCAAGCTCGGGTGCTTGGGCGATATAATTGCCCACAAAGGTTTGAGCGATATCATATACCTTCTTTTCTATGGACGATGTCGCGCTATCTCTACTGTCCTTGATATCATAAGGAATAACCTCTATTTTAACAGCACCCGAAGACTTCTTTTCAATTATATTTTTAAATTCATTCGCAATTCTTAGTTGATGATGAAGTTGGTTATCGATACCCCATTTGAATGTGACCTGAGCATTAAGGCCGAGAGATAGAAAAAGTAGAATAGTTGTCGAAATATATTTATTCATAAGTGGCCTCTATATGAGAAGTTACGAATATATTGTACCACTTACTTTCTTTTTTTTGATAGGGATTTTAAAAATTATTCATCGGCATACTCCGCTAAGCGAGCTGCTTGATAAGGAAAAACCAAGTTCTATAGTCTGGATTTCATAGAAGTTGTAACTCTGAGCTTGCTGCTATGAAGGGTTTTCTATGGTTGTGCAGAGGATACTGGAAAAGTTCTAAAGAAAGTTTTATAGAGGCATTCCTCTAATTCTGACCGCTTTGCCCAGTCTGCTTGAACAAAGCATCTCATCGAGCATCGCTGATAGAAGTCACAGCTCAAGCACTGGTTATCTTCAACATATTTATGAATAATATTAGCATTGGAGCTATAGTCGACTTCGCTTTTAAAGCTTCCTTTCTTATAATCTAAGTAACGGCAAGCAACCTGCTTGCCATCGGGTAGTAATGTCATCTTATTTAGAGAATAGCATGTTAACTTATTAGTTTCATTTTCTATCCAGTCGCGAACAGGATAAACTTTAGGGTAATAGGTTCCTATAAAAAGGAAGGCGTCCAATAGCTCTTGGTCTGAGGGCATGAGGATATCGGAGCCTGTC
>CALHBL010000101.1 GCA_937930825.1 uncultured Bacteriovoracaceae bacterium | reverse complement strand
AAGACCCTGCTCTTAAATTCTTAAATAAAATTACTCTCCTACTTAAAGAAGCAGCAATTGATATTGGGAATTGGGAAATAGATCATCTATGCTTCCGCACAGACTCTTTAAACCACTACAAAGAAACAAAGACCCTCTTTTCAAATAGAGGCGCTCTACTCATTGAGAGTGAAGTTGGTGGTCGTCCCATCTCCACTTTCAAGTTATTTGAGCCCATTGTATTTGAAAACTATTTCATCGACCTCATTGAAATCCCCGCTCCAAAAGCAAACCGAGTTTCACAAAGAGGCTTTGAGCATATTGAAGTTGTAATTGATTGCCCTTTCGATCAAATAGTTAATTCTTATTCAGAAATTGATTTTACCACTAAAGGTCTCTCCAAGCTTTTAAATCCAGAGTTAGAAGTTGACTTTGGGGATTGTGCCATCAAGTTTCATCATAGATCCCTTGAACATATTATCAATATAGAAGAAAACCTAATGGTCACTCACTTCCTAGAACAAACAAACTTTCTTCAAAAATTTCGTGAGTTCACACCACTAATAACGGGAAGCTGCCCTCTAGGCATTTCTACTGAGCCAAGCTTAGATATTATTCTTTGCTGTAGTTCATTTGAAAATTATAACAAAGATATAACTAATCAATTTTCAGACTTTCCTCACTTCAAAAATATTAGAAAAACCCAGCATAAGCTTGAAGTTCAAATCACATCCTTCGACTATAATGGTCTTAAGGTGCAACTCTCTTGCTCTTCTCAAGATGTCTTTTCCCACCCTACTAATATCGAATTCCTCACACAAGGAAGGCTATTGAAGCTTGTAGGAAATGAGTTTAGGGGCCTAATTAGTCAATTAAAAGAAGAAGGTTTTGCAAATAAAGAGGCCTTCTCAAAGGCCCTTAGACTTCCCAAACCAGAACAAGACTTTCTGGCCTTCTCAAACCTAAGTGATAGAGAGCTTTTTCAAAAGAGCCAATCACTTAGATCAAAACAATAATTTAGAGAGAGTCTATAAAAGTCTGAGATTCCTTTTTAGAACTTTTCACAATTTCCATAAGGCTTAGCATTTCACTTTCAATTCCCTTCATTTCCATTTCTAAGTGTCCAACTACTTTGGCATTAAGGTTGTGCTTAATATAAACAACTTGATCATGCAGCTTTTTCAAAACTTGGTCTGTAGAGGATTCGACTTTCTTCATCCGCTGGTAAGCTTTGTTAAAGCGAGACTTAGTCGCTTTTAACTTATTAAAACTATCTTTCTTATACTTTGCATTCTTTAAGGCCACTGCCTCAGTCTTCCATTCTGCGAAGAGGTCTGCTGCCACATCATTTACTTTTGTGACTCGTCCTTTAAAGGTCTCTTGCTGAGAATTTATATCGTTGTAATCATCAAGAAGCTCATCATAGACTTCAGCCAAATGGCCTTTCTTATATTTGTATTCAGATCTGATTTTTTCGAGACTATCGGCAAACTCTTCTTCAATTTCCTCCTGGCCTTCATTTGCATCTTTCATATGCATGAGAAGGAGATCTCTCTTTTCTTTTCCTAGTTTTTCCCAAACACTATAGTAAACAGTAGAGCAGCTACTAAGAGTGAATAGGGCCATAATCATAAGAATCTTCATACTTACCACCAATTTAATAAGAGTTATTTTGTAAAGTCTCTTTTTACAATTAATAATCCTACTTATAAAGATAAATTTAATGAAATCTTAGATAAAAAGACTCGTAGTTCTTTTGTGAAGGTGCTCTTTTAAAACTTTGGTTTTAAGCGACTTCTTTTTTAATACTAAAAGCGAGAGTAAGTGCTTCAATAACTCTTGGAATGTACTTAGGGTTCCAAAGCTTTCCTTTATCAAACTCAATTACTTTAATTGCTCTTTTATTTCTTTCTCGAGTTGGTAGTTGCTTACCTTCAGTAAGAGTATTATCGAAGACATTGGCCATACTCACAACTTGAGCAAGGTCATAAATATCATCACCGCTCATCCCTTTCGGGTAACCATGACCATTGAATTGCTCATGATGCTGCTCAATTATCGTTAAAACCTGTACGGGTATTCCTTGAGTTTTTCTAAGCATTTTCACGCCAGACAAAGGATGCTCTTGAATAGCATTAGAGTAGAGTCTACTGTTATCACTTTCTAAGACTTTTGGATCAATCTTTAATTTTCCATAATCATGAAATATGGCACCCATGTAGAGGTTCTCGAGGACAAATTGATGGCCATGCCCTAAGGCCATTCCAAGGAATACAGATAAGTTTGCTACATTTACAGAGTGATCTGCAACGCCTTGATTCTTATTCAGCATTAAGCTTATGGCCTGTGCTGTAATAGGACTCTCTTTTATATTTTCCACGAAATCTGAAACATTATCCTGAAGTGCTTCAACTATTTCCTCATTGAGTTCTTCTTCAAAGTATACTTCGTAGATTTTCTCTTTGAAGTTTTGAGTACGCTGAAAAAAGCCTCTTGATTCTTCACCAGCTTCCTTAGCAAATGAATCTTCTTCTTCCGCTTTTGAGCTATTTAACCACGCCAGGAAATCCATGATTTCATCTGAGATTATGAAGATATTCTTAACCCCTTTACTTATAAAGAGTTCAAACTTATCAGTGCCAATAGGGTCACCTTTCGATTTAAATTTGATAAATTTTTCATTAACCTTCAAATAGATATCTGTTGGGAGTGGCTTCTCGGGATCAACCACAGACAGAGTCACTTCAGAATAAGATTGATTTTCATTGTTTTCCATAATCTATTATCGGTCATAAATCCTAGATTATTTAATTTTCAATATGAAAAAAGGTTAGAAAAATGGTTTTTCCTCTTGAATTTAAATTGAGTAAATGAGTCACCTTTTTTTAAGTCATTAATTAGAGTGCTGGCCATAGGGAGATCAAATCTCAAGCAATGAGTTCTATTAGATTTGATAAAGCTCTTGACCAATAGGAGCTTTTTAGAGAACTTGCTGTCATGGATATTCGAGTTATTGTTTTTGGTATGTGCTTTGTTCTTATTGGCCTCTTTGTAGTGGCGAATATTTACATCCCTAAGGCCAAAGAAAAATCTTTAAAAGAAGCTGAGTATGGAATTGCTGCGCAAGAATTCTTAAGAAACCCCACTGAAGACTCTTATGCGGTTTGTGTAAATAAAGCGGCCGAGTTCATAAAGGCAACTCACTCGACCCTAACTGTAGATGAGTTTTTAAATAGAGAAAATATTATTTTTCAAAAACATTAATATTAATATTGAAGATGACATCATCGTAAGCCTTCTTACTTTTTTCATATAATTTCAGTTTAAAGTCCTCTTGAGCAAAGGCGATCTGACTGTGAAGCTCAAAGCCTTTTTTGACTGAGACCAAGTTAACATCAAAGAATAACTCCTTCTTTTCTCCATTCATTTCCAAGACCCCTTTACAATTGTAAACTCCGCCCTTTCCTAGGAGAGAATCAACAATCACAAGGCTTGCTTTACCAAATTTAGAAGAATTTATTTTTATTGTACCTCCTGCTAAATCGCCCCCTTCTAGTAAGATGAAAGCTTCTTTAACACTTAGTTCACCCTTCTCTCTTAAAGGCTTTGAGCTCCAAGTCATCTCAGACTCTCCACTCACTTCGTACTTCTTAAACTTACTATTCACTTCGATCTCCTTCTTAGGTTCCTCAATCGAATTATTTGACATTGCGGCACACATTTGTGATCCACCAAAGAAGATAATGAAAGCATACAGTAGACCTGACATATTTAACCGTTTTGGAGATTCTCGATTCATGGGATTAAAACCTTTCTTTCATTGCTATTTATTAGACTTATGTCTTTTACAATTTTCCTTAGAATCATAAATCAAAAGTTACTTTTTGAAGTCAAATATTGGTCAATTTATAGCAACTATTTTTTCCTTATCTCTCCGGTTGAATAACCTGAAATAGTTAAAACCTTTCACTCATAAGTGACTTTAAAGAGTCCATTTGTCCTCATGGTAAGTTCTGGAGAGCAACTGCTGCACTCTACCTATTTGAGCGAAGACTTAAAGCAGCAATTGCAGCACAGTGAAGCATATGGAGCTAAAATAAGAAAAAAGATTAAAAAAGTGCTCTTTTATTGAAAAGACAACCTTTTCCTACTGCACTATTCATTGAATCCTTATATTTTACCACTAGAATAACTCTACTAATCAATCAACCCTATTAACAAAAGATAAGGAGACTACTATGGCCAAAGAAATCGAAATGCTACTTGTTGGTTCAAAAACTAAAGAAGCACTTAAATCAACAGGATTAAATGTTTCTGGTGAAGCACTTGATAAGCTTAATGAAAGAGTTCACAAGCTTGTAAAAGAAGCTCAAGAAAGATGTGTAAATAACGGAAGAAAAACTGTTAAAGCAACAGACTTCTAGTTAAGAGTTTTAAGAAACGAGGTCGGAAATTTCCGGCCTTTTTTTTTATCTATTACCGAGAGTAAATTAAAATGAGTTTAAGAGAAAAGTTAGAAGCAGATTTATTAGAAACAAGCTGGGCGCCCCTGGCCGAACACTTTGCCAAAGGTGCGGTCTACCTTTTAGATAAAGACTTAGAATTAGTGGAAGTCGGAGAATCTATGGCCAGTGACAATCTCTCCGAAGTAAAACAGTGGCTGGATAACGGACTACTCTATCCCCCAACACCAGAAGAGGCCCTACAATTTAATAAAACAGATGAAGTTCTCTTCAATATGCTTATCATTGAGCCTTATGTACTTATTCAAAGGAAGATTCAAGCATGAAACTACTTTATATATTCACCGTTATTAGTATACTTAACTCCTGCCAATCTGAACGGCCTAACAATATTGGTATAACTGATGGGCCCAAGGGAAAAGTACTTACAAAGTGCCCTCAGACACCAAACTGTCTCTCTAGTCACTACATTGAAGATAAAGAGCACTATGTAGAGCCCCTCCAATACAAAATGCCAAAAGAGCAGGCTAAAAAGCTTATATCCTCTATTATAATCAAAACATCCTCTGCTCAACTGATTAAAGAAAGCCCTGATTATATTTATGCCGAATACACCTCCTCTGTATTTAAGTTTGTAGATGATGTTGAATTCGACTTCAGCCAAAATAATATCATTCACTTTAGAAGCGCTTCTCGGCTTGGAAAGAAAGACTTTGGAGTAAATTCAAAGAGAATTGAAGAGATAAAGTTCCGCTTTTATCAAAACGATATGTAAAAACTGATTCATATCAGTAAAAAAATACTCGAATATGCTATATTTCGGAGGTATTAAATTAAAGTTAAAAGTTATGCACTTATGGTACAATCAACGAAATCACAGAATTGCTCAAACTGTCCCTCTCTAGCGAAAGGAATCTTTTGCTCGGTTGAAGAGTCTGCCCTCGCAGATGTCGCACGACACAAAGTGACTAATACATACAAAAAAGGCCAAACTCTCTTCGTTCAAGGCAACCACCCTTTTGGCCTATTCTGTATAAGTACAGGCAACATCAAAGTTACGAAAGTTGGAGTAAATGGAAAAGAGTCAATCGTTAGAATAGCTAGCGCAGGGGATGTTCTAGGGCATAGAAGTCTTTTCACTAACCAATTTTATATGGCCACTGCAACTGCTCTTGAAGACACAAAAGTCTGCTTTCTTGATAAGAAATTTATTCTAAAAGTAATGCAAAAAGAGCCAACTGTAAGCATGCAAATCATTGAGAAGCTTTCAACTGATATGGGGAAAGCTGAAAGTAAACTCTCTTCTCTCCATCAAAAGAATGTACGCGAGCGACTAGCAGAGCTTTTACTTATTCTTAAGGAATCCCATGGAACTATTGACACAGAGGATAAGTTAAAAATAAATCTAAAACTAACTCGAGAAGAAATGGCCACCATGATTGGGACAGCAAATGAGACGATAATTCGCTTCATCAGTGAATTCAAAGAGGCCGGGCTAATTGAGCAAAAAGGTAAATATCTTTACATTAAAGATGAGGAAAAGCTTATAGACCTTGCGAATCTCAGCTATTAATCAGGCCCCCTTCATTTTTTATTTTATTTACTGAGTTAGATTAGGTTTTTTTTTAAAATATTTGCTTATATTTAATAAATGGATAGAAAACCCCAATTTTTAAAACTGAGTAAAAAATCTCTTCAACTTATAAAGAAACTCGGCAATCCCTTTACCTATACTGTTAGCACCGACCTATTTTATGAAAACCAGACCCCAATCGTTGCCTATATTCTATTAGAAGGTGAGCTCATACTCACTAAGAATCGAAGGGAGATTAGCTCTATTCCACCTTGCTCAGCTCTTGGACTTGTCGAACTTATAGGAAACAAGACCTGTCAATACGCTGCTAAAGTAAAAAAAGATACTACACTGTATTTTCTAGATAAAAGCTCTATTTTTGAACTTCTAACTTTTAAGGACAAACTTGATCAAGACTTTGCTCAACTAATTACACAGCTTGAGCCTCCCCTCTGTATAACCTGTCAATAGCTTTATTCAATATATGATCTAGATCATATTCTTAGACTCAGAAGTTATATAAGATTATCTTATAACTTCATTTTAGGCTGCTATTAAAGAGTTACATTGACTAGATAAGGCAAAAGATTGGAACAGTCCATATCGCAAGATATTTCTAACATTTACGGGCTTCAATGTGATCACTGTGCTCTACCAGTCATTACTCCCTACACAAATGACCAAGGAGATAACTTCTGCTGTAGAGGCTGCTTAACTGTTTTTAGTATTATAAAAAACCATAACCTTCAAAATTATTATAATATTCAAAAAGCAGATGATACGCCTAGAAAGGCAGTTAATAGAATCCAAGAAAAACAATACTCTTACCTTGATGATCCACTATTTCTTCAAGACTACGTTCACTACAATTTAAACTCTGAAGCGACTCTTTCTTTTTTTCTAGAAGGAGTTCACTGCATTGCTTGTCTTTGGCTTATCGAAAAAATTCCGACGTTTACTCCAGAGATTAAAAGCGTTCGCTTAAATTTTGAGAATTCTGTTGCAACAATTACCTTAAAGAAAGAGTTCACATTATTCTCTAAAGTTGCTTCAGCACTAAATAATCTCGGCTATCCTCCGACTCCCCTAAGGAGTGATGACGAAATAAAGAAACTTCAACAAAAAGAAGAACGCAGCTACCTTTTACGTATAGGTGTTGCTGCTGCCTGCATGATGAATATCATGCTCTACGCAGTTGGCCTCTATGCAGGAGCCCAGGGAGTTATTGGGTCTGCATTCTCTTTCATAGCACTTGTATTTTGTATTCCAATTGTCACTTACTGTGCACAACCTTTTTATACTTCCTCTATTAAGGCCATAGTTAATGGAAGCATTAATATTGATACTCCCCTTAGTATTGCTATTGTCCTAGGGTTCATAGTCAGCTTGCACAATGTGATCATTGGAACTGAAGCACACTACTTTGACTCGATTGCAACACTAACTTTTCTTATCCTATTTTCTCGCTATCTACTTCTTAAAGCTTCAAGGCATAATTATCAAAGAAGTGGTCTTAACTCGTTTTTAACAGATTCTTCTATCGTTCGAAGAAGCTCTGAAAATCAACTCGAAGAGATACACCCCTCTCAAATTCGAGTAGGAGATACGATTCTTATCTCTCCAGGATCTTCTCTCCCCTGCGATGGAAAGATTATCAAAGGCAGTAGTGAAATATCATTAGCAATCTTAAATGGAGAATCAAAAGCTAAAAAACATCATAAAGGAATGATGGTTTTTATGGGAACAATTAATCTAGGCTCAGCAATTGAGATTGAAGTCATAAGCTGTGCTGAAGAAACTAAACTTGGTAAAATCTATGCTGCCGCTGATAGCATCGATAAAAAGAAGGCGAATATCACACTTCTTACAGATCGAATCAGCAAATTCTTTGTTGCAGCTGTATTAGCAACGAGTGCATTAACCATTCTTACTTTTATATTTCTAGGTCAAATAGAGTCAGGAATCAATCGGGCCCTTGCACTCATTATAATTACTTGCCCCTGTGCACTAGGACTAGCAACACCGCTAACCTATTCAAGAATAATGAACCTAAGCGCAAAAATGGGTGCACTCCTTAAATCAGAATATGTACTAGAAAAACTCTCTCGAGCTAAGAATATCTTCTTTGATAAAACTGGGACTATTACAACAGGTGATTACCGTGTAGCAAGAGTTAAACGAATAAGAGAAGCTAGTGCTCCCTATTCTATAGAGAGCATTATTTTTTCAATGGAGGCAAATAGTAGTCATCCAGTCGCACTTACCCTTATTGACTGGGCTAAACTATCTTCAGCCACCCTCGAGAATATTCCATGTACTAACCTTTGCGAAAATCTAGGAAAAGGAGTCACGGCCTCGATAGACGGCACTAACTATGAGATTCGCTCATCTCCATCAGACAATGAATTTCTTAAAATTATACTTGTTGAAGACGGTAAAGTGATTACAGAAATGCTTCTTAAAGATACAATTAAAGATAATACAGCAAGCCTTTTTGAAGAACTTAACTCTAAGAATTACAATCTCTTCATAGCCTCTGGAGACCAACCTTCTCAAGTTAGAGAGGTTGCTGCCCAACTTAATTTAAATAAAACTAACTGGCGATCAAGTATGTCTCCTGAAGAAAAAGGGGAATGGGTAGAACAATACCCCAACACCCTCTTTATTGGGGATGGAGTAAATGATACTTTAGCCTTCAGTAAAAGCAGTACTTCAATTGCTGTCAAAGGTTCCTTAGAAGTTAGCTTAAGCTCAAGCGAAATTTATCTTAAGGGTAGCGATATTGAGCTAATTCCTCACATACTACTCATGGCAAAAGCAGGCTCTAAAACAATCAAACGTAATTTGGTGTTTTCAATAGTTTATAATATTCTAGGCGCAACTCTAGCTCTTTTTGGCATTCTTGGCCCCCTCGAGGCAGCAATACTTATGCCCTTAAGTTCACTAACTGTTCTCCTTTCAACCCTCTGGGGCACAAGAGAGTCATTATTTATTAATAGGAAAACTCTCTAGTCATGGAAGTCATAACAATACTTATCCCCTTTGCCATCGCTCTTGGTGTATCTTTTTTAGCTCTCTTTATTTGGGCCACAAAGAATGGACAGTTTGATGACCTAGATACCCCAAGCAAAAGAATTTTATTTGAAGAAGATAATAATAATAATATCAAAAGGAAGGAAGTATGAGCACTGATGTTGCGTACGAGGAAAAAGATTTAGAGTCTTTTTCTTACGACGACAAGCTAACAAAACTCTTTGTTATTGCGACTGTTATTTGGGGGATCGTTGCCCTCTCTTTAGGAGTCTGGATAGCATTTGAACTAGCAAACTGGAAACTGAACTTAGATCTGCCATGGTTTACTTTTGGTCGTCTCAGACCATTACACACCAACGCGGCCATATTCGCTTTTACCGGTAATGCTATCTTTGCTGGGGTTTATTACTCGACGCAGAGATTGCTGAAGACAAGAATGGGAAGTGATCTTTTAGGGCGTATTCACTTCTGGGGCTGGCAAATTATTATCGTTCTTGCAGCTATAACGCTTCCCCTCGGCATATCAAGTGCTAAAGAATATGCAGAACTTGAATGGCCAATTGATATTCTTGTTGCAGTTGTTTGGGTCATCTTTGGAGTCAACTTCTTTCTAACCATTAAAAAGAGAAGAGAGAGGCATATTTACGTCGCTATTTGGTTCTATATTGCAACGATTATTACTGTTGCTGTTCTTTATGTAGTAAATAATTTAGCAATTCCTGTTAGTTTAATGAAGTCTTACTCTGCCTTTGCAGGTGTTCAAGATGCTCTGGTCCAGTGGTGGTATGGTCATAATGCAGTGGCCTTCTTTTTAACGACTCCTTTTCTAGGTTTAATGTACTACTTCATTCCTAAAGCAATTAATCGTCCCGTCTACTCATACAGACTTTCGATAATCCATTTTTGGTCACTCATTTTCGTTTATATCTGGGCAGGACCACACCACTTACTTTACTCAACTTTACCAGAGTGGGTTCAATCAGTTGGAATGGCCTTTTCTATTGCCCTATGGGCACCATCTTGGGGTGGTATGATCAATGGCTTGCTAACACTTCGTGGAGCCTGGGACCGAGTTAGAAAAGAGCCTATTTTAAAATTTCTTGCAACTTCAGTAACATTCTATGGAATGTCGACTTTTGAAGGCCCACTCCTATCTATAAAATCAGTAAACTCCCTAGCTCACTTTACAGATTGGATTGTTGGTCATGTTCACTCTGGCACTATCGGCTGGAACTACATGATCATCTCTGGAATGCTCTATTATATGGTTCCCAAGCTTTGGAATACTAAGCTTTATTCAAATAAACTGGCGAATATGCAATTCTGGTCTGCAACGATAGGCCTTGTTCTTTATATTGTATCTATGTGGGTAGCAGGCATTACTCAGGGATTGATGTGGCAAGCAGTAGATGAGACTGGAAAACTTGTTTATCCAAACTTCATAGAAACTGTTGTTAAAATCGTACCGATGTACTGGGTTAGGGCCTTTGGTGGAACGCTTGTTCTCTTTGGCTTCATACTCCTTGTTTACAATCTCTATAAAACAATCAAACTTGCACCGAAACAAGAAGAGGAGCAAGAGTTTAAAGCACTTCCTCTTTCCATGAATCCACTTGATACTCATGGTGGTAAACATAGGAAGCTAGAAGGAATTCCTCTGGTTTTCTCTATTCTAGCTTTTTTGGCTATTTTAGTTGGTACTGTTATTGAGCTTGTTCCTTCACTTGTCTCTAATCAGTTTGTGGTTAAGGACTCAAGAGTTAAGCCCTACACAGCACTAGAGGTAGCGGGAAGAGATATCTATGTAAGAGAAGGCTGCTATACCTGCCACTCTCAAATGGTAAGACCAATTGTATCTGAAAAGTTACGTTATGGACGTGTCTCAAATGCTGCAGAATATGTTTATGATCGCCCTTTTCAGTGGGGCTCCAGAAGAATTGGACCTGATCTACACCGTGTAGGAAAGAAGTATTCAGATATGTGGCACTACCGTCATATGCTTGATCCTCGAAATGTTACTCCGGGATCAATAATGCCAAACTATCCTTGGCTATATAAGAATAAGGTTAAGTTCAAGCAACTTCCAAAGAAGCTTACTATCCTCGAAGCCCTTGGTGCGCCTTATAGCTCACAAGAAATTGATCAGGCCGCAATAAATGCCATGGCCCAGGCGACTTCTATGATGACAGGACTTGTAAGTGATGGCGTTCCTAACAAAATGGTAGATAAAGAAATTATAGCACTCATAGCCTATCTTCAAAGACTTGGCGTGGACATGGGAGGTAAGAATGAAGTCTCAAGTGTTGAGTAATTTTGCATGGACAGATCTTACAGTTGTAGCATTTGTAATTTTTCTTAGTTTTTTTACCTTTGTAGTTTTTTGGACTTTTAGAAAGAACTCTAAAAAACATTATGATGAAATTGGAACAATCGTTTTCGATGAAGGAATAAAGAATGAATAATCATGATGACAATCAAAAAAACACCATTCTAAATGATGCTGAAAAAAACCTTCTCATGGATCATAACTATGATGGAATTGAAGAGTTTGACTACCCTCTTCCCTCTTGGTGGTTATGGACGTTTATTGCTGGTGGCTTCTTTGCTGTTTTCTATATCTACCTCTATAACTTTGCAGGTGCCCCTTCATTGGCCCAAGAGTATCAAAAAGAGCTTGCTAAGGTAGAAGCAAAGAGAGAAGAGCAAAGAAAGCTAACAGGTAACTTTGATGCTGCTGCGTACAAGGTCTGGAATGAACGACCAGAGAGCGTCCAACAAGCCGCTCTTGTCTACGAAGAGAATTGTCTTTCTTGTCATGAGGAAAAAGGTAAAGGGGATATTGGACCTAACCTTACGGACTCTCATTGGCTCAATTTGAAGAGAGTAACCGCAGGAGACATATATGGCTTTATCCTAGTCGGAAACGAAGATAATGGAATGCCAGCATGGGCGGATGAACTCTCTAAAGAAGAGCTCTTTGCCGCTGTTAAGTACGTCCTTAGCGTTCATAATACTAATGCACCTGATGGAAAAGAACCTCAGGGAGTGGAAATAAAGTAATGAGTACAAAGAATAAATTCGAACTTCATGAAGAAAGACTCGCTACAACAGATGAACAAGGCAAGAGAGTCTATATTCATCCTGAAAGCGTCAAGGGTAAATGGAGAAACCGGCGAACCTATTTCTATAGCTTCCTCGTTATTCTCTACCTCGTTCTTCCATGGATTCACTTTAAGGGTAAGCAAATCATCTTGCTTAATATACCTGCAAGGGAGTTTACTTTCTTTGGGACCACTTTCTTTGCTCACGATGCCCCCCTCTTTCTTCTTATAATTCTTGGGTTCATTTTTACCATGGGGCTTCTCACAAGTGTGCTCGGGCGAGTATGGTGTGGCTGGGGATGCCCGCAGACTGTCTTCATCGATCTTATCTACGGAAGAATTGAACAACTGATTGAAGGTAAGGCCAGAGCAAGGCAGAAGCTTCAGGAAATGCCTTGGAACTTAGAGAAAATAACTAAGAAAGGAATCAAGTGGTTTCTTTTCACGCTAGTTACTCTACATATAAGCCATTCCTTCTTAGGTTACTTTGTTGGAACTCACGAGCTTTTTAAAATCACGCTCTCTCCACCAAGTGAGCATATCGGCCTATTTTCAATTATGCTTTTCGTTACAGGTGTGCTCCTCTTTGATTTTGGTTGGTTCCGAGAGCAGTTCTGTATTATTGCCTGTCCTTACGGAAGACTTCAGTCTGTAATGATGGATGAGTCTAGTTTAGTAGTTGCCTATGATAAGAGTAGGGGGGACCCAAGACGAGGGTCAGTTCCAACCGAAGAAGAAGGCGACTGTATCAATTGCTATCACTGCGTAAAAGTCTGTCCTACTGGTATCGATATTAGAAGAGGCACTCAACTTGAATGTATTTCTTGCACAAATTGTATAGATGCTTGTGACGATATTATGAGAAAGCTTAAGAGGCCAGAAGGTCTTATTCGCTACGATAGCGAAGCAAATCTTGAAGGTAAGAAGGTAAAGAAAATTGACACGAGAAGAGTTATATACTGCTTGGCAATTGTGACCGTACTAGGTCTCTTTATAAGAAGTATTCTGCACTTAGATGATCTTCAGGCCACACTCATACGGGCGGGACGAGCACCTTATTCAGAGAAGATCATTAATGATAAAAGAATAATAACTAACCTCTACCGGCTAAGAATTGACTATAAAAGTTCGACCAAAAATGAAATCGCCTTATCAATTAAAGACAATAAATCTATAGAGATTTTCACACGTAAAAACCCTTTCAAAATAAGTGGTAAAAGCTCTAAAGATATTCTGATCCATTTTCGTTTTCCTCAAAACCTCCTAGCGACAGGTAGTGCAAAGGCGAAGCTTATATTTAAAAATATAAAAGGGAAGAAATTGCTAGAGAAGGAGGTAAGCCTTGTCGGACCTCTCAACTAGCTTATTAGAAGCTGATAAGTTAGGAGTTATCGCTATAACCTTTCTTGTAGGATTTTCAGGTTCTATCCATTGCATTGGAATGTGTGGGGCCTTTGCTTCAACCTGTGCTTCGAAAAATTCCTCTTTAGTTTTCTACCACATGGGAAGAATCATTAGTTATACAACTCTTGGTTTCATAGCTGGTCTTGCTGGTTCCACATTTACTCAATTTTTTCAAGATCCGCTAATCCAGTTGATCCCCTCATTTATTCTAGGTCTAGGGTTTATCATCTTTGGATTGAGAGCATTCCGTAGCGGTAAATTGCAACTCAGAGGCCCTCTTTTTTTTCAAAAAAGTGTCAATAAAGTTTACTCACTATTTTTTAAAACTAAGAACCTTCTTTTAAGAAGCTTCTTAATCGGTATTTCCTCAAGTCTACTCCCCTGCGGTCTTCTCTATGGTGTTCTAATTGCTCTTACAACCTTTCAAAATCCAACGACAGGAGCTATTGGAATGGCATCCTTTTGCCTGGGGACAATTCCAGCACTCTTGGTTGCCCCTAGTATCATCGTTAAAATTCTTCAACCAATCAAAAAAAGATGGCCTCAGATAGTCGCAACTGCTACGACTTCTTTGGGCCTCTTTATTATTACTTATAGGCTTGTGGGTGTTTATGAAAAAACTTTTTGTCATTAAAAGCTGGGATGAATTCTTCTTTAATGCTTTTATCTTTTGTATGCTCTTTGTTTTTCCCTTTGTCAGCGCTGGGCTTATCCTAAATGCGGCCTTTAACTAACTCAATACAAAGAAAAAAGAGAGCTTAAGAATACCGCTAGTGAAAAGTATTCAAGTCTTTAGATGAATTTATGACTAATTAACCTAGCCTCATTTTAGAAATACAAACAAGACTAGGTTCAGGGTTTCTTAGCTGTGGCTATGCTGGAACCTTGATTCTAGCTTTTTAATTACGAGGTCTATTGTTTTGTACATATTATCGCTATCAGCTTTCACGAAGAATTCGTGTCCACTATCTAGAATATGAGCTGTTGCGTAGTGCTCTTTATGCTCTACCCAACTCGTCCACTGAACTTTTGCGGTTGGGCCTAGGTGCTTATTATCAATAGTCGTAAGCTTTTCCTTGATCATTTCATCAACGCTTTCTGAGTGATCCATGTGTCTTGCGGTAATACTTAAGTTCATAATAACTCCTCTATAGTCATGCTCATTGAGCTTTTCAGATAAAAACTCGAATAGGTTCGAGTATACACAGCTCCTTCGCAGCAGTTGTGTATGAATTAATTTTTAGCATATAGATTTATACTTCGATGTCCATAGCCAGCCAAGGAATTGACATAAATTATGAGAAAAATTGACTAGAATTAGTTAATTGAAAACCTCAAGTACTCTTTTTTTTTAAGCTTATTATTTTGAATTAACTATCCGATAAAGATAGCAATGATTTATAAAACACTATTATCTCTATTAATATACTCACTTCTAGGTGAACATACGTTTGCAAGCTCTTTGGATGAAGCTGTTACCAATTACGTTACTTCATTAAATAGCATTACTACATTCTTACCTGAGGCCAGAGAGACTAGAGTTAATTCAATAAAGGGTACTGAGCTATTTATTAAAAGTAACCCCAACCTAACAAATGAACAGCTCAAAAGGCTAAATACGCCTCTAGCTAAAGTAAAAAACTACCTTCATATTGAGGATACTTTTTCTAAGTGCCTCAAGAATAAGAATAATGCCCTTGCCAAGAGATATCTGGATACAGCAGGTAATTCAAAAGTTTCTCGCATTGATTGCAGTCTCTTCAATAGCCTCAATACTACGGGTGTCCCTACTGATGATTTAGAGAAAATCGTTGATGCCGTTGATTTTCGAGAAATTGATAATCTTCTCATCTCTCAAAGTCTGGATAATGCCATCAATAGCTATATGTATTTAACCCATCACTACGAAGACTCCCTTAATAAAAAGAAGGATTGCCCTCTTCTTAAGTGCAGACCTCAGGCTCAAGTTAACTTCTGTAATCAATTCAATTGCAGTCCTGAAGATAGAAGGATGGTGGAGAACTTAAAAGAGAAATATAGATCTCTCCATAAAGGCACTAAGCAAACTGGCACTGACTTTGCGGTTACAGAGATCAATCAAACAGTAGGAAACCTCAATAGGATGCTAAAAGACCCTGCCATAGGAGTTAGCGAGGGAAGATTTCGCAACAGACTCATCAATAGCGATGATCCTATTATTGATGATAACTTCAGACAATCCTACAACTCCTATAGACAAGAGTATATGAATTTCGCGGCTAATGGGCCCGGCCTTCTTATGTCTACAAGAGACTTACGCCATAAGATCGGAGGGTTAAAGCTCATAGAAAAAGACATTGAAGAAGATATCGAAAATGGCAAAACAGTATACAGCTACTCCGACCATAGGAATGTCACTCGAGAAGATATCGAATTGGCAGTACAACAAGCAAGGAACAGCATAGCCCGTGCTGGCAGTGACCTCTTAACCCGTAAAACTAATCGTAATAACCAAAGAAAAAAAGGTAGAGAACAAAGCTCAATAAAGTTTTCAAAGAATAATATAAAGAGGCTCATCAAATCAAGCCCCGCGGCCATAGGCCAAATTCTAATCAATTATCCTGAATATACAGCAAAGATCTGTTCTCTAATGAATGAAAATGACCAAGATAAGAAAGATGATGAGGCCATAGATACTGGTATTATGATTGCGGGCCTCGTTGTTGGTGGCGCTCTTGTTGTTACTGGCTTTGGCAGTGCCTTTGGCGTTGGTATTCTCTCTGCTGCGTCAGGTTCTTTGGCGGTTACAGGAGCTGTCATTGGAGCCACTGCCACTATTCATCATGGTGCGACTGCCTTCAATGCTAGAACAGACTTAGTAAATTACGAAAGGGCCATTTTAGCTAATAATGGTGACAAAGAAAGTCTAGCAGACTTAAGTGAAACTGCGGCATTATACCAAGAAAAAGTAAGTGAGATGGCGTACTCTATCGGCTTCAGTGTTGCCAATATTGCTGCTCTTAATACGGTTGTGAAATCTGCTCACTTTGGGAATAAAATACTGAAGAATGGCAAAACTGCAAGTCACTTAAGTAAGGTTAATAATCTCTTCACTAGAGTTCTTAAACGGTCAGAATATTCTGCTCTCTTTAAAAAACTTCAGGCGCTAAATCCAGGAGATAAACTTGGAGCTTTCACTGGCCATCTTAGCTATCTCGAACCACAAAAGTTAAAGGCCTTTCTGAATCAAATGCTCATCTGGGGACCTGAGAAATCTTCTCAAATAATGAATAAGTTCTTAAAAAAGGTTAATAATCAATGTCGTCTCTAGTTGCTCTTATCCTCATTATCGGCAGTGTTTATGGAAGTGGGCCAGTAGACAGTGAATGCGGCAACATTCTTCTAGATGGACTCCTTGACGATAAAGCAGAAGCTGCTGCTCTAGAAAAAACCCAGAAAAGTTTAAATCAAGCCATTCCAAAACAAAATGTTTCAAAAGACAAAGTAAGTAACCTTGAAGATATACTAGAAGAAGACGATAGTAAGGTCAGCAAGCTAATGAGAAGGTTTCGTAATTGGAATGACAATGAACTCTCTAGTACTTTCATGAAAGATGAAGAAGGACTATGGCCAGTTCTTCAAAGCTTAAGTAAGAATTTAAGACTCCGTGAAAATAAGCGAAATACAGACTCTTTAAATAAAGCTGAGCAAGCACTCAATAAATGGGTAGGTAGAACTAATAACGTAACGAAGAATGCAAACAATTTGAAAGCTCAGCTGACGAGCTTGGATAAGAATATTCTTGCCTTAGAAAAGCTAGCAAAAAAAGGACCTATCAAGTACCCCTTGGATCTTGAATATTTAGCAATACGAAAGGGACTAGTTGATTTCGATGATATTGGTGATCTCAAACAAATTAGGAATCATAGTCAATTTGTGAAATTACAAGGTAAGCTTAAAAGAGTTCGTAACGGTATTGTCAGTAAGAATGGAAAGAAAGGAAAGCTGCCTGATCTATTTCGGGAGCAAGCAATGGACCGAAGAAGGCTTACAATTATTGGACGAGATTTATATGACCTTTCCTTGACTCTGAATAAGAAAATTAAGAAGAATAAGGATAACCCTAAGAAGATTGAAATGTTTCAAAAAGAGCTCTCCGTAGTGGATGATCACCTTAACAACATTACCAATAGTCTAAAAAGTCAGGTTCCTACTGACGAGATGGAACGGCTTAGAAGAAAAGAGTTACTAAGAGAGTTTAATGACCTTACAAAAACCGTCAGTAATAATTATGACGATCTAAAGAACTCATCCCTCCTCAAGCTAGCTGAGGATCTAGGTGGAAAGAAAGTAAAGGATGCAATTACTTCAGGCGGAAGCAGTGGAGGAATTCTTAGTAAAGTACCCCTCTATTCACTAGCGCGAAAACATCCAGCAGCATTCGGTGCAACGGGTGCCACTGTAAACTCACTTCTTAATGGAAAAGGCCCTCTTGAAATATTTGATGCTATAGTGAAGTATCCTGGTCTAAAGTTTCCTGAGCTTTTCGGAGAAGATCATAAGGAAATAGCACAAATCAACGACTGCATTCAAAAGAGTTTAGGTGATGAAAAAGATGATTCTCTTAGAGATTGCATTGCCACTGAACTCAAGCCTATGCTTGATAATGCAAGTGACGCAACTGCTGTAGCTCGAATAGAAAGACTCATTGAACTTGCTACAGATGATGCTATTACCAAAAAGCGTGAACGCCTCCAACAACAAAGAGAAGAAAAAGCCCGGAAAAAGAAAGTGGAACAAGACCTTCTTCTAAAAGCTATAGAAAACAAATTCGGTAATGAATAGAGTTGAGGGAGCTATTAGAACTTAAGTACTTCTGTTAATGAATTACTTTCTACCCATATAAGGAAGCTTAGAGATATACTCAGAAACATCTGCAATATCTTCAGCTGAAAACTTTCGAATATAAGTCATCATAACTTTATTAACTCGAGTACCACTCTGCATATTTGTAATTTGAGTATTAAGATACCAGTTGTGTTGTCCACCAATGGCCGGAGCTTTCTGACCTCTCTTCCCTTCACCGCGTTTTCCGTGGCAGGCGATACACTTTTGATAAAGAGCTGCACCCTTTTTTAACTGGTCAGTAGTAAGTTCAACAAGTGGTCCTTGAACTTCAACCTGTTTAACGACAACAACTTTCTTCTTAGGTGCCATTAATTTCTTAATTTCTTCGGCCTTAGCAGTATTCTTTTCTGCGAGCTTTTTAAAATCAAATTTAGTTGAATCTATTTTTTGATCCTGATAGCCGGTGATGTTCATGATCATCACTAAACCTAAAATAAAAACGAGGAAATAAACAAGCCTGGCCATATAGGAGCACTCCTGAAAAAGCTCACAAAATCAATAATTTGGAATACCGTGAGTATAGGCCATGTCGTAAATTCTGGCAATTTTTTGCGCAGAACAATTTATTTAATAATTACTCTCGAAGTCTAAAATTGCCTCTTCATAGGTAGGAAACTCTTTAACTAGCCCAAGATGCTCATTGCTTAAAAAGCCCTGTTGGTTGATATGACGAAAATGACGCAGGAGATGGTCAAAAAAGCCATCAATATTGATCACGTAGCAAGGTTTCTCATGATATTTCAGCTGCGCCCAAGTAATGACCTCGCATAGCTCGTCCATGGTTCCAATCCCCCCAGGTAAAGCAAAGAAGGCATCTGAGAGCTCATACATTCTGGCCTTTCTAGTATGCATATCTTCTACAACTTCTAGATTTTCTAACCCCTGATGACCAACTTCTAAACTGACGATTTGCTTGGGAATAACCCCCCAAACCTTACCGCCACTCTCCATACACCCGTCAGCAATGGCGCCCATCACTCCAATTGAAGCCCCCCCATAGACAAGTCCTAGCTCTTTCTTGGCCATTAAGTTGCCTAGCTTTCTAGCTTTTTTAACAAATACAGGATCAACCCCAGAGCTTGAACCGCAGAACACACAAATTTTCTTCATAAGGACACCTTTATTATTTCTTCTATTTGAGATTTTAAAACTCTATTTACTTGTGGGTCTTTAAGGCCATAAATGAAGAATTCTTGATTGCCCGTTTTACCTTTGATTGGACACGCACAGCATGATGTTACGTTTAGCCCTTCATGGTGACAAAAATCAACAACTTCTAAAACCGAGTTAGTAATTAATTCGCAATCCTTAACGACACCTTTCTTACCTAGGCCTTTCTTTCCTACTTCAAACTGGGGCTTAACAAGGAAGAGAAACTCTCCATTAACTTTTAATCCACTATTCATGGGCCCAATAACTTTCTTCAGGGAAATAAAAGATAAGTCTGCAACTAAAATATCACAATCATCAAAGGGAAGGCCTTCTTTAATATTGAGGCCTTCACAGTTTACAACCCTTTCATCAACCACAAGTTTCTCGGCCAATTGTCCTACCCCGACATCTACTGCATAAACTTTCTGCGCCCCAAGATGAAGAACAAACTCAGTAAAGCCACCAGTCGAGGCTCCCATGTCACCAACGATTTTATTTTTGAAAGAGAGGTTAAATTCAGCACAAGCCCCCTCAATCTTATGAGCGCCACGGCCAACAAAAATTTGCTCTTTCTTAATTTCAATATGAATATCGAGACTAAATTTTAAAGAGGGCTTTAGAATCTTAACTCCATCAACACTAACATGACCATCGCTAATCAAGTCTGAAGCTTGAGTGCGTGAGCTAGCAAGCTCTTTTTCAAAGAGTATTCGATCTATCCTCTTCTTCATTTTAAATAGGGTTTTATTCGTACTTCGACGAGTTGAGAATCTTGGGAGTAAGTGATGTTAACGATTTCTTCAAGTTTAACTTTTAAGGCTTCATTTTCAAAATTCTTTAACACAACACCTTTATTATTATAAATTTTTCCAGTTACTAGTATTTCTTGGCTAGGGCCATGGCTTTTTAAAAGCCCAAGTTTTTCTTCTAAGAACTGAGCATTGATTTCTACTTTAATTCCAGACTTCATGGTCAACGTGATTGACTTATTCTCACGTACTTCTTCTGCTGAGTGCAGCTCACTGCCTAAAGTGAGACCAATATCAATTCCTTTCTTATTAATGACCGATACATCTAAAAAGAGCCTTGCCTGGACAGAAAAACTAAGAAAAATGAGGGTAAAAACCGTATACTTCATAGAAGTATATTTTACGCTCAAAAGGAAGCTATTGAAAGCTCTAGCAGTATCAGTGAATCTAACTTTAATTATATTGTGCCTTATTCCAATTAAGGCCAGTATTCCAAGCCCCATTTCAAGGTCAGACCTGATATTCCATGCTACAGCTTATGCCTTTGTCTTTATTTTATTTCTTCTAGCTCATTTTAAGCTTAAGAGCACAGCACTCATCTTATTTGCTCAGGGAATTCTTATAGAGATTATTCAGCCCTACTTTTCTCGTCATTTCGAGTTACTTGATATCTTTGCGAACACCAGTGGGTTGCTTCTAGGCTTTCTCTTGTGGAAGGTCAAAGTGAGATTCTCCTAAGAAATCGACCTTGCCACTTAGAGTTACTTCTTTGAAATCTTTTGTGAAACTAATCTGTAAAAGACCACCGGGAACTCTCACCTGGACCGGAGACTCCCATGAGCGATCTCTAGCAATGCAAAGAGCAGTAGCCGTAGCACCGGTTCCACAGCTCAAAGTTTCGGCTTCAACTCCCCTTTCATAAGTGCGCATATGGATTTGACCGATTGAGTTTATTTTAAAAAAATTAACATTGCTGCCCTTATTAAATTGAGGGTTATGGCGTACTTCTCTTCCATGAAGAATAATATCTATTTCTTCTAGGTCTTCGACTTCAAAGCAACAATGAGGAACTCCTGTAAAGAGATAGAATGAAGATTGAGCAGCAGGGTAGAGGCCATTAATATCTATCGTATCAAACTCCCCTACTTCGCTCATCACTATGGGGAAGCCTTTCTCTTCACTATTTTCACCGCTATAAGTCGCGCATAGAGTGCTAAAAGTGAAAGCTTTCCCTCTTGGCCTAATCTTGCAAATACTTCCAGCAAAGTGAATGATGGATCGTGCTCCATTGCCACACATCTCGGCCTCTTGCCCATCAGCATTGAGGTAGCGCATATGAAAATCGTGACCTTCTTTATTAGGACGCTCTAAGAATAGGAGTCCATCAACACTCTGATTTTGTGCCCACTGTCCATAGAGCTCACGAGAAAACTCGTGTAAATCACCTTCACGATTATCAAATATTAAAAAAGTATTTCCCGTTGCCGAGTAGCGCCAATATGGAATTCTCATTACGATCTCACTGCCCATAGTCAAAGTTTTTATTATAGGCACACAATGGCCTCTTTACCACCCCTATGAGTTTTGTTAAATTATTCGTTCACCAACATTGTGGGGCATTAGCTCAGTTGGTTAGAGCCCCCGGCTCATAACCGGGTGGTCGCTGGTTCAAATCCAGCATGCCCCACCACCATTTATTTTCATTTTACTAGATTATCTTTTGAGCCGGGGGCTAACGCCCACTGACCCCGCCCTTTTCGGTTGGCTCCAGCATAACCGGGTGGTCGCTGGTTCAAATCCAGCATGCCCCACCACAAATACACATAAAACCACCGCAAGGTGGTTTTTTTGTTTGTGGGGGGGGCATGCTGGATTTGAAGGAAGGAGCGACCGCGTAAAAAAGCGACTGAATAAGGAGCATTTTTATGCGGGCAAGCAGACAGGATGTCTGATTGAGCGACGACCCGGGCCGGAGCGACTGAGCGTGATGCGAAGGAGTGGAGGCCTCAGGCCTTGAGCTCAGATAAACTATCGCGGGAACCACTCGCAGCAAAAAGCTGCCCAAGCAGCTATTTGAAGCGAAGTGGTCTGTCACAGAAGGAGAATGAAATTCTCCTGAGCAGAAGCACTAAAACACAAAAATCTAAATTGAATGACCTCGCGGCCTTACAAAGCAGAACCGCCCAAGCAGCTATTTGAAGCGAAGTGGTCTGTCACAGAAGGAGAATGAAATCGAGTGGTTTTCTCTACTAGATTCCATTAATTATATTTTAAGGTGAAAAATTAATGTGGTGTTAGAACCAAGCCTACTTTCACGAATGCACAGGCAAGAGAATGTGGAAAAAAGAGAAGGCGCCAAAGTTTCTTTGGCGCCCATCATAAGCTTTATATTCTAATTACCTGCATTCAATACTTCGAGCAAAATAGACTTACCTATTCACATTTATAGATAACAACCGTGAATGATTTATTTGAACCGAGTACAGAGGGATCTCTTGCATACTCATAGAGGAATTTTTTAACAAGTTCAGGATAAATTCTATCTCTTATTTCCTTATCCTCACCACCACCAATACTGGCCTTAATATCTTCTAGCAAGCTTGGAGACATCGCCCTGACTTGTCCTCTGCTTACACATTTTTTAGCTCCTTCGTCAAAACAATCAAGACCTACTTCATGGCAAGATGAGTCCTTATTGTCCCTATCCTCAATAGAGGCAGCGCTTCTGGCCGCTTTCTTATGAGTTGAGCATGAGCTTATTAGAAAAAGAGCGAGAAAGAGAATCTTCATTCTTTTACTCCTAGGATAACTTGGTATTCCATTTGGTTTATAAAATAGGCTATTAAGAAAATTTTGTTTCTATAACTTTCTTTATTTTCTTTCTTAGCTCTTTGGGGCCTGTACTACCTTTTAAAATAAAGTCGCTAACAAAGTTGTAAGAGAGAGCTTTTTCTTTATCATTCTCATTATCAGAAGAGCTATAGAGCATTAAAACACTAAACTCATATTCAGGGCGGGTTTTTCTTAATTCAGCAAACTCTTCTAAGAAACCAAAGCCATCAAGCACAGGCATATTTATATCTAAGAAAATAATAACGGGAGGGAATTTTTCACCATGAGTTTTCTTGGCACCTTTATAATCTGAAAAAAAGTCTAAAGCTTCCTGACCATTTCCTGCTTCAAAAATCTCAGTATCGACATCTGTTTTTTGAATAACCCTTTTTAAAAGGTATCTATCAGTATATGAGTCATCAACTACAAGTATTGAAAATTCTTTCATTCTTACCTATCCTAACTGTAAATATTGTTCCCTTGGATGATGTCACAAAATCAACATCCCCACCTAACGCATCAACATGCTTCTTGAGCAGGTACATACCGAGACCTGAGCCAGCAGTGCTTCTTGAATGAAATCTTTTAAACATTTCAAATACTTCTGACTTTTCTTTATAAGCAATGCCCGTACCATTATCTTCGACCACAATCGACACTCTTTCAGAAGCTTCCTCAATACTAATCTTTGCAAAGTGATTCGCTTTTTTTGAGTCGTAATACTTGACGCTATTGCTTACTAAATTATTGATGATTTGCAGAATTCTTACCTTTGATGATTTCCAATTTGAGCTTATAGAGATGGAGCTTAATAATTCAACTCCATTGCGATTCGCATCACTTTGATTGAGAGCGATAACTTCATCAACAATTTCCTGGAAGTTTACTTGTTTTAATTTATCATCTGTAGCATCTGCTCTTGCAAGGTTAAGTAAATCACTGACTAAGACCTCTAAGGTTTTTGCTTGATGTATCATTGCTTGAACATTTCTTCTGGCTTCATCAAGCACTTCATCATCTATATCTTCTAAAACAGCTTCTCCGAGACCTCTTATAGAAACGAGAGGGCCTTTTAGATCATGAGAAGTGCGGTAAGAAAACTGAATTAACTCGTCATTCGCAACTTCGAGAGACTTATTTGTTTTGACTAGCTTCTCTTCGCTTTCTTTTTCACGGGTAATATCCCAATTCAGTCCAATTACCTTTCCAACCTCTCCACCAGTTTCATAGTCCAAAGAAGCAAGCGCTCTTATATAGCGTACTCTCCCATCAGGCCAGACTACTCTAAACTCTGTATCAAATTTAGCTTCGCCTTTTACTGCCCGTTCAAGTAACTCAACAGTCTCCTCTTTGTCATCAGGATGTAGTCCATTCTCCCAAGCAATATACGCTCCTTCGAAACCTTCTTTGCTTCTCCCATAGAGCTTATACATTTGATCATCCCATAAGAGATCATTCGTTTTTAGATTCCACTCAAAAGTACCAATTTTCGAGGCTTCAAGAGCTAGAGTAAGCCTGTTGTTAAGAGACTTCACTTCGTTTTCAGATAGGAGCTGCTTAGTAATGTCTTGGGCCGTACCAAAGAAGCTCGCGAGCTTATCATTTTGAAATAAAGGTGTTCCTTCCATCCGTATATACTTTAGATTACCGTCGACAATAGCTCTAAATTTAACCTCATATCTTTTCTGGTTTCTAATTCCCTCATCAAGAGCGTTGAAGAAAGTATCCCTATCTTCCGGATGAATCCACTCCCTATGTCCTTCGATTGAAGGAGGGGCTTCACTAGGATCAAGGCCCGATAGTTTATAGAGACCTTTAGACCACTCAAGACTCTTTGAGCCTAGGGTCCACTCCCAATGACCCATCTCAGACAAGTCTTCGGTTCTTTGGAGTTTAGCTAGCAGCAGCTCTCTTTCAAGAATGACCTGCTTTGCTTCATGTATATCTTGGAAGGTTCCTTCGAGTCCGACGACCTCGCTCTTTTCAATAATAGCGCTACCAATTGCTCGGACCCATCTCTCTTCGCCCTTAGTTGTCACAATTCTAAGCTCAGTATCCCAGGGAGTTTTGTTACTAATACATTCTTCGACACATTCTTTGATGACGGGACGATCCTCTGGGCAGTAGAAGTTAATCCCATCTTCTAGTAAAACTTCTGTATCCTCATCGAGTTCATGAATTCGATAAGTCATTTTTGACCAAGAACATTTATTCTTCCTAAGATCAACCTGCCAACTACCGATTTTAGCAATCTCCTGAGTTCGCTCAATAAGATGCCTCATTCTATAGGCTTTGGTTACATCTACAATATTGGCAACCCAGTAAAGCTCTTCTTCACCTTCAAAGAAATTTATTCCAACTTCAACCTTAAGCTTGGAGCCGTCCTTGCACTTTGCAGTTGTAGTGCGGCCATCCCCAAGCGTAAGGTCATTTGATTCTTTGTAAATATTGAATAAGGAGAGAGAGAGGAGTTTTTCAAGCTCACATCCTCTCAATTCTTGCTTTGAATACCCAAAGACTTCAGCGGCGCTCTTATTTACTTCAATAATAGTTCCACTCTTATCAAATACGATAATTGAAGAGGGACAGAAATCCACCGCTTACATCATGATGCTCATAACTTCTCCTAAACATTTGTATTTTAAAGGAATTATCGATTATTACAAATAGAATAATTGAAGCTATGATACTTATCTTAGTAGTTGGCCAAGTCCATGTCTAAGAAGAACTTAGACCCCTACTAAGGCCGAATCCCTACTTAAGCTAAGAACGCATGCAAAGTTAGCGCAATTGATGTTCTATCAAATGGCTTTGGAATAAAGAATGAATTAATGTCTTGAGTTTCCTCATAGAGTTTCTTGTAATTCTTTTCAGTGGAGATATAGATTAATGGTATTGTCTTAGGAAAGTATGACCTTAGCCTTCTCGCAATTCTAAAACCATTTTGATGACCTAAGTTAATATCAATAAGGATTAGGTCTGGTAATGCTGTTTTCTTATATACGCTTTCACATGACTCAAGGTACTCAAAGCAGTGGAGGTTACAAGATTTACCAACATACTTCTCCATTATAGTCCAGATTTCTCTATCATCATCTATAAGTAAAATATCTTTCTTTTTAGTAGCTTGAGGCTTTGCATTAATATCATCTCTACTTAGCTTATCTCTGATAAATGAAAACATTATGACTCCTTCAAGATTGTTTCATATTAGGCTAAAATTTTTCTACTTAACTTGTTATCGGCAACTCTTCTCTAAACTTAAATCGCTAAATAAGCTTTGAGCAATTACTCGAAAATGAGACCCGCAGCACCCGACCAAATGACTTCTTTATTTTAAAAAAGCTAAAATAAATAATATGTGTATAATTATTGCTTGGAAGCTTAGCGCGCAAGTCTCACGGGGTAGCTATCAATGAGAAAACTACAAAGAGAGAATGACTACATACAGGAACTTAAGAACTTACATCAAGTGATTACAAAGAATTATCACGATGAGATAACGCTCTTTCAAGAATACCTTTCAGTGGGAAAGAAGCTCTTTAATTTAGAAACGGGGATTGTTAGTAAGATAGAAAATAGCACTTACACAGTCCTATCCTTTTCAAGTCCCCTCGAAGGACTTGAAGAAGGCCTGGAATTCCCCCTACAAGATACTTACTGCCGAGAAGTATTTGCTCGCAAAGAAACCGTTGCCATAGCTCATGTTGGTGCGGATAAGAAGATGTGCCTTCACCCTGTCTACCTCAATATGAAGCTTGAGTCTTATATAAGTGCTCCTATATATGTCGAAGGAAGTATTTTTGGGACACTCAACTTTACTGACAGAAGAATAAGGGACGATGGATTCAGCTCCAATCAATTCGATACCATTGAAATTATGGCAAAAACCATTGGGCGTTTCTTAGAGTCGCAACTTAATAAATCCAAGGTGAATCAATTACTAGCGATGGTATCTCATGACTTAAAAAGCCCGCTGGGTAGAATCATGTCCCTTACACATCTTGCTCTTGAAGAAGAAATGACAGAAGACTTAAAAGAATATATTGAGATGATTCAAAAATCATCTACAAGCTGCCTTGAAATGGTTCGAAGCATTCTAGATATCGATGCTATTGAAAATCGAAGAGTTGAGATGAAGAAGTCAGAAGTAAGTTTAAAGAAACTACTCACTGACTCTTGGGAAAATGTTAAGCACTTAGCAACGGCCAAATCAATAACATTTGAAAGTACAGGAGAAGAGCTTACTTTAAATGTAGACCCTGATCGATTAAAACAGGCCCTAACAAATTTACTTAGTAATGCTATTAAATTTTCACATTCTAATGGTGTCATAAAATCTACTTGGTCTTATACAGACGATGAAGCCCAGATACACGTGACTGATCATGGAGTAGGAATGACTCAGCAGCAAGTTGATTCGGTCTTTAACTCTACAAAAACTACTTCAACTCCTGGCACAGTGGGGGAACGAGGTAATGGCTACGGTCTTCCTCTAGCCGCGAAAATTATAGCATACCATGAAGGAAGTATCCGAATAGAGTCCGAAGTAGGAAAAGGGTCTACTTTTATAATCTCACTACCCTTTATTAAAAGTGGTTTATAGCCACCTGTCTGGATTTTAACTATGAATCAAGCAATCATGGCATTTATTTTCTTTTTACCTCCGACTTTCGCGCTTGCTTCTGACCTAGAAACTCTCTTAACTCATATTGAGGATGAGGGTATAGTGATGAATGAAAGCATGGACACTGAAGAACAGTCACCGGCCGGCTTACAAAAGTTTCCAGAACATCCTGTTCTCGATTTCATAAATAGCTACCATAAAGTCTTCGATAGTGCCCCTGAAACAATAGACTATATGGATACCGAAGAATCTATTGAGCTAAAAGAGCGACTCAAAAATGAAAAGCTCAAAAGCTTCCCTGGAACTGCAACACCCAAGAAAAATCCAAAAGTATTTGCTCAAGCAATATTAGATATGAATATCTTTGAAGCCTTTGAAGAAAGCTATCTTAACAGGCAAAATGCTTGCAATTTTGCAGATGACCCTGAGGCCATTGAGGAATTGTGCAGCCAACTTGAAGATGATTATGAATTAGTAAACGATGAAATTAACGCCATTCAGGACCCTGAAAGTAATGATGATGAGGAGAACCTATGGCCAGGATCTGAAGAAGGACTTCTTGGTCTTCAGCTGTATGGTGAGCATATAACAGTAAATACAGCTCAAAGCGATGACCCTTTAAACAAGCTTCATATTGAAAGTGAAGGTACCCGCCCTAACTCTATTCTTCAAAAAGGACATGTTGTGCCCAAAGAAAATGAGATCATAAGTGACAAAGCTTTAAATGATGCCATTTGCTTTGTTCAAAACTACGATATTTTAGCTGGCGTTACTGGACAAGGGGAGGAGTTATTAAGCCTAAACCTTCATCTAATGAAAGAGGCATTAAAAAGAGGCGATAATGATCTCCCGTTAATGCAAAAAACTTACTGCACTCTTTATTCTTATCATGAAAAGAGAGAAGATTTTATGGAAATTACTCACTTCCTTCTCTTGAATATGCCAGAAGGCGAAAACTTCTGCGAGTAATAGAACTGCCCATAGCTATTAATTATTCTACTCTTCAATCACAGTCTATGAATACAATAGATCTATTTTTAATTTCAAGGATCTTCTTTATTCTTAAATTAAGGGGTGGCGTTGCCGTGCCCTTAGTTATTTGACGGCTTGAGCCTTGATAGAAGTAGTATAAATAATCAACCCAGTTGAAGTCTGTTATATTAGAGTGAAGCTTTTTGAAGTGATTTAAGTGACCAAGCTTCTCCTTCAAAACGAATAGAGTTGCTAGTGCTGCATTTTCAGGTTTAGAAAGATTTGACTGGGCGAGATACTTATAACTTGTGTTTTTTAGCAAACGACTAATATCTTTTATCTGAGTCAGTCCTCTAGAGTTATCATCTGTTCTTCCTCTACGCTTCTTAAGATATTTAATCGCCATTTGACCAAGGTTTCGATTTCCAATCTTTACTTTTTCTTTTAATGCGTACTTAAGACTTCTCCCCATCTTACTTTCCACCGCCAGAATACCAAGAGAGAGCACCATTAATTCATTATACACACCATCTGTTAGTTTTAATTCCTTCATCAGCTTTGGCTTGTGCTCTATTAGAGTTTCTATGTACTTATGAGCTTCACGATTTCCAGACAAGGACCTAAAGTAAAACTTTGTTCTACATGCCTTCTCAGGATTTCCTAGAGTATGATCTCCAATAAAGCTTTCATACTTTTCAGTACGATAAATTTCATAAGGTCCATTGAGGCTCAAGCCTTTCTTATAATTATAATTAAAGAGCTCTGTAGGTGAAACCCGAATCCCTTTACCAACCTGCCGGACAAAGTCTTGTCCTATATGATCTAGTCTTCGGTTTTCGATGTAGATGAGTGTTGGTAAATGAAGACTCATTTCAGTACTTAGTCGGTATAGTGACCTCTTATTAAAAACACTCAGGGCAAAGTCTTCCTTGTTTAAGTCTTCTGTATATTTGCCTGCCCTTAGAAAGGCCCTCTTAACAATATTTTTAATATTCAGCTTCAAGCCTGACAAAGTATAAAAGTTGCTACCCTTTCTAAAGACGTAATCTCCATCTTCGTAAGCTCTCGAGATATCCCTAGCGAGACCTTTCCACTGCACATAACTAATTTGAGAAACTCCATCTAAATTTATAAGATCTCTAAAGTCTTTGCCATGGATTAATAAACGGGAGCGAATAGGCTTTACTTTGCCCAAGTCAATTTGCCCAAGGAGTAAATAAAATTTCTCAGAATTCTCTATTTTAGTAAGATCTTCAAAACTACCTAACCTCTTAGGCTCATAGCTTAGAGCATAGCGAGCTGACTCTTCCTCATATTTTGATACCAGATGCTCAGAAGATAGACTTGCCGTACCTCTTGCCA
This sequence comes from uncultured Bacteriovoracaceae bacterium, assembly GCA_937930825.1. Lineage (GTDB taxonomy): Bacteria > Bdellovibrionota > Bacteriovoracia > Bacteriovoracales > Bacteriovoracaceae. Next base: position 19,468 of record CALHBL010000101.1, on the reverse strand, counting down.
GCTTATGGGTACAAGAGATACTAAATAAAATCACCATCAATAAAGTTATCATTTTTGTCATTATTCTTTATCGGTAAGTTCTTTGTTAAAAGTGACCTCCCTTCTTCGAAACTCCTCGTTATTCTTAAGCCTAAAATGCTCCTCCGTTAGACAAACCTGAGCTTTTTAGTAACACTTACGTTTTAAACATTAGAAGAAGGAGATTGAGATGAATTTTGACCCCAAAGTCTATATAGATAAAGGCATAGATCTAGCGATGGTTTACGGCCCTAAAGTAATTCTAGCTATAGTAACTCTCATAGTTGGTTCATGGATTGTTGGACTTGCAGGCAGCTTACTTAGCAAGACTTTAAAAAAGATGAATTTTGATGAAACTCTTAGCCCCTACTTAGTTGGAATAGCGACAACTCTAGGTAAAGTAGTTCTCTATATCAGTGTAGTAGGCATGCTCGGAGTTCAGACGACTTCCTTCATTGCAGTTCTCGGTGCAGCAGGCTTAGCAATTGGTATGGCCCTTCAAGGAAGCCTTGGGAACTTTGCCGGTGGCGTTCTTATTCTCATTTTTAAACCTATTAAAAAAGGTGACCTTATCGAGACTGCCGGTGTAACTGGTGTTGTTGAATCAATCCAACCCTTTGTTACTGTTTTGCTATCACCAGATAATGTAGTTCATTATATCCCTAATGGCGTGCTCTCTAGTGGTTCAATTAAGAACTATTCAGTGAACCAAGAAAGAAGAGTTGACCTCACTTTTGGAATTGGCTACGGAGATGATATCGACAAAGCGAAGCAAGTATTTACTTCTGTTGCTAAGGCCTGCCCAAATGCTCTCACTCATCTTGGACCTGATATTTTCGTATCAGGACTTGGAGACAGTTCTGTTGACTTTGCCGTAAGACCTTATTGTAAGCCTGAGCATTATTGGGATGTCTACTTCTACATGACTGAAAATGTTAAGAAAGAGCTTGATAAAGCTAATATCTCAATTCCTTTTCCTCAAAGAGATATTCACATGCATAACGCTTAATTTAAAAATTACTTGTGATGGTCAGTAATAACTGGCCATCACATTATTACTTAAAAACCCTCAAGTGTTATACCTCTTTAGTATGTCTCTCTTCCTTTTTTTGCCGCTTGGACAATGATCTAGTCTCTGCTTAAAGTAGAATAATGGAAAATAAACGCTCTCTAGTTACAGGTGCTGCAGGCTTCTTGGGAAGCCATCTCGTTGATAAGTTAATTAAAGCTGGTCATGATGTTATAGCTCTCGATATTCTCCCCTTAGAAGAGAGGCAGAATCTTTCTCAATGGAAAGACTCGCCAAGGCTCACTCATTCTCAAAGAGATATTACACAACTTCAAGAGAATGAAGATATTTTCAAAGAAGTAGATACTGTTTTTCATTTGGCGGGAAAAGAGTGTGCTACAGATAGTCTCAATAACCCTACTGAATATTTCAATATCAATGTTATTGGTACTATGAAAGTCCTTCAGGCCTGTAAGAATGCTCAAGTTAAGAAGGTCGTTTACGCTTCTAGTTTTGAAGTCTATGGAGACTCTAGTACGCCGACACTTGAAACAGATCCACAGTATCCGTTAAGTCCTTCTGCCCTTTCTAAGAAAACAGCAGAAGAAATGGTATTTCATTGGGCAGAAATTTTTCAGTTTGAAGCCGTTGCTTTAAGAATTTTTAATGCTTTTGGACCACGGTATAAAAGCCATAAATCTTTCGGTAATGGATTTGAAGCTTGGATGAAGCAATCTCTTCAGGACAAGCCTTTAACCTTTATTGGAGAAAAAGATCAGATTGTAGACTTCATTTACTGCACTGATGTTGCAAATGCCTTTCTCACAGCATCCGAAGAGGTAAAATCAGGAGAAGCTTATAACATTGGGTCAGGAAAGCCTCATAGCCTGCAAGAGATTGCTAACTTCCTAAGATCTAATAGCATTCATGACAATTCTACTCACCTACATTCTCAAAAAAGCTGGGCCGATATCTCAAAATTCCAATTCGATTCTAATTGGCAACCACGAGTTCCTCTATCTTCTGGAATTGAATTCTCATTAGAAGTAGTAAAGGAATGGGAAAATTCAAAAACCTGGGATCACGATGAACTCGAAAAATTTCTTCTGCCTTGGGAAAAGTGTTCCTAATATATAAAACTGGTTGACAAGAAAACATTACACCCATAGTCTACGCCGCAAGTATCAATCTCAAAAAGAGAGGTAACAATGATTAACGACATTCAGAAAAGAGAAGAACAAGTTTCTGCCGTTGTTGTTGTGACCTCAACTTCAGCCCCCTTTAAAACGGGTCTCGCCATCGGCACAGCAGTCAGATACTGCTAACAACATTATAAAAAGTACATTTAAAAGGAAATCAAGACTGGATTAGCGAGTAGTTGCGTTTAACGAGCAACTCTCTAACACCCTTCTCGTATTTACTTAGAATTTAACCATAAAAGGAGATTTTTATGTTCCGTGAACAACTGAATCATATGAATTTAGAAAAAGAATTTAAAAAATTAGCACAAGGTTCAAGCCTTAGTCTTAAGAAGCCAGTAAAGCTCTTCACTGTATTTGCAGTAAAGGCCTTATCTGCATTTAAAGATGCACTCTTGTACTTTGTTAACCCTCCCAGAATCTACGAGAACGTAGCACCGGGAAAAAGTAGAGAGGTTGAAGTAAGAGCAGAGCATTCTCTCTTTCAACATCCTCCCAATTTAAAATAACGATAAAAGGATAAAAGGATAAAGTATGAATACATTAGAACAAAAATTAGAACGAAGTAAAAAAGAAGCCCAAAGAAAAGAGATCTTCATCAAACGCTACCTAAACCAAGAGGTAAAACTGCACGAAGAAGCAAAGGAGCTCATTACAAAACATGAGCTAGGTAAGATTACTCTCTACGCTTTAATAGATTTGAATGATCAGCTTAAGCTTGAAAACTCATGGCTTATTTTAACAAATACTCATGTGGTAACGATAACTGGCAGCACAGAACGAAGTTTCTCAATTGCAAACTCTTTTATGCTCAGTGAAATTTCTGACATAAGAGAAGTGAGATCTCTTTCTTGCACGAGCTTGGTTTTTATGAGCGCTGGTAAAAGTAAGGCCCTTGCAAAATTTCAGTTTACTCATCGCCAGAAAGTAATCATGGGTCACATCAAATACCTCTGTGAAAACTGGGAAAGAGAGAAAAGCAGAGAAAGCGTCACTGGCCTTAATGCTGACGAGGAGTATCAGAAGGCGATAATGAAGCCTATCGTGGAAGCGCAGAATAGCATCACGACTGAAAATTCTCAGACACTTTGGCGTCTTCTCTCTTACCTCGCTCCTTATAGAAGAGAGCTCATTCAAGGTACTCTTGGTGCAGTCGCAACTACAGTAGTAAGTCTTGTACCTGCTTACCTTTCTGGGAAGTTAGTGGATGATATTATCCAGCCCTTCCAAAATGGTAGTCTTTCTTTAAAAGAAGCAAGTTCCATTGGCTGGACTATGGTGGCGGCATTAGCACTAACTTATATTCTAAGAGAGCTCTTTATTTTTATTCGTTTAAATAAGATGAGTATTCTAGGAGAGAAAGTTGCGAAGGATCTAAGAGAAGAGCTTTATTCACACCTTCAGTCCCTTAGCATGGATTACTTTTCTAAAAAGCAGACAGGATCGATCATTAGTCGCGTGAGTTCAGATACTGACAGAATTTGGGACTTTATTGCCTTTGGGGTTATTGAGGTTGGTGTTGCTGTATTAACACTTCTTGGTTTATCGGCCGTTCTTATGGCACTAGATTTTAAGCTTGGACTAGTAATGGCCTTACCTGTTCCGCTTCTTCTCTTCGCAATTTACTCTCATGGAGAGCGAATGAAGATACTATTCCTTAAAGCTTGGAGAAAGTGGTCTAACTTAACGTCTGTACTATCTGATACGATTCCAGGCATTCAAGTTGTTAAGGCCTTTAATCAAGAAAGAAAGGAGATCAAAAGATTCAAAAGAGCTAATGAGTCAGTGACAAGCGAATTCAATGGCATTCATAGTGAGTGGACAAAATTCTGGCCATTACTAATGCTTTCTTTCCAACTTATAGTCACAACAGTATGGATTTTCGCTATGCCAAGACTTATTGGACCAAGGGGAAGTGGTGATACGCTTACTGCTGGAACTTTTGTTTCTTTCTTGCTGTATATGACAATGTTTGCGCAGCCGATTGAAACTTTAGGTCAAGTAGCGAGAATGCTCAACAGAGCTCTTTCTTCAGCTTATAGAATATTTGAAGTTTTTGACACAAGAGCGACTATAGCTGAGAGAGAACTCCCTCTAAATGTGGGGAAACTTGAAGGAAGAATCGAGTTTAAGAATGTATTCTTTAGCTATGACGGTATTAGACCAATCATTCAAGACTTAAGTTTTAAAGTAAAACCAGGTGAGATGATAGGCTTTGTTGGCTCAAGTGGAGGCGGAAAATCGACCATAACGAAGCTCATCACTAGGTTCTATGACGTCAATGGTGGTCAAATTCTAATTGATGGAATTGATCTAAGAGATCTTGCCATTGGCCCTTTTAGAAAACAGGTGGGAATGGTTTTACAAGAGCCATATCTCTTCCACGGAAGTATTAGGGATAATATTTCTTACAGTTCTCCTTCGGCAACTGTCAGCGAGATTATTGAAGCTGCGAAGATCGCAAATGCTCATAACTTCATCGGCAAACTTCCCTTAGGGTACGACACTGTTATTGGAGAGCGAGGTCATACTCTATCCGGTGGCGAAAGACAGAGAGTCAGTATCGCAAGAGCTGTTCTTGCTAATCCAAGAGTTTTGATTTTGGATGAAGCAACATCTGCGGTTGATACAGAGACAGAGAGAAATATCCAGGATGCCTTAGATAAGCTCATTCAAGGGAGAACGGTATTTGCCATTGCTCATCGATTATCAACTCTCAGAAAAGCGGATCGAATCTTCGTTATTGGTAAGGGTAGTATTACTGAGCAAGGCACACACCTAGAACTACTAGAGAAAAAGGGGGAGTATGCGAAACTTCACCAAATGCAGCAAGAAATGAGTGAAGGATTTATTACTCAAACACTTCAATAATAAAGGAGGAGTTATGAATAAAAATAAAAATGAGCTGAATCTAAGAAGAGGAAAAAATGGCATTCTTTGTGTGAGTCATGAAAGTTCTGATACTGAGGTTTCCATAAAGCAATGCTTTCCATGGTCTGGGCCTGATGAGTTTCTATCCTTAAGAGATAGCGATGATAATGAAGTCTATCTTATTAAAGATATAAATGAACTTGATGAGACTTCACAGCGGCTTATACAAGAAGAGCTCAATTTTTCTCAATTTGTCTTGAAAGTTAGTCAGGTTAAAAAAATTGAAGAAGATATTGAACTAAGGCAATTTCATGTTGTGACAGAACAAGGAGAGAGAGTTTTTCAAACAAAACTAGAAGATTGGCCTGAAGTACTAGAAAGTGGAATTATCACTATTCAAGATTTAGCAGGAGATATTTTTAGGATTGAAGACTGGCAAAGCCTAGATTTTAAAAGTAAGAAAGAGCTTTCTGCCTATATCAGCTAATACTTAAAGGGCCTTTTCGATAAGAAAGGGCCCTCTTTGAAATTTAATTATAGTAACTTCACAATTGTATTTTCGGCACATTCACCTTCATTTGGCCAACAATCATAACTTTCAGACTTTAAGCAAAATGTTTGCTTCGGTCCTTCTTTTAAAGCAATTCCTTCAGAAACATAGTCAATATAAACTCTAACGTCATACCACTGGGCCAAAAAACCAGTCGTTCCTACAGGATCATTACTCCAGTCCGCTGGATCAACCATCCAAAGATTAGTAGTCATCTTCACAGATCCTTCAGGACAAGTCTGGACTATACCTTGAGCATATAGTGAATTAAACATAAGCAATTGTAGACACAATATTATTAAAACCTTCATTAAACTTCCTTTTCTTTAAATGATTCACAGGCGTAGCGATTTCTTAATAGAATGGCCAACACCATACTTCATTTTGAATAAATTACAAAGCAATTCGGCCTTACAAGTCTTTGGCTGAGTTTTCAATACTTGAAAACTCATACAGGTGGACTATATAACTTTATTATTCCATTACATCAAAGAAGCTTGAAAAAGATTTGGCCACATGTTGAGTATTAGTCAGCTTTCCACCGCCTAATGATCTTTGAAAGAGGTAGGCCACCATAACCATGCGATGGTCAGCGGGAGGATTATAATCTAGTGCCTCGCAAGAAGAAAGAGGGCCCTTTACGATAATTTCATAATTATCTTTGTCTACTTCTAAAGAAGCTCCAAATGCCTCTAGCATTCTAATCATTTCCAAGAAGCGATCACACTCTTTATGGGTGAGCACCTCTAGATTGAATATCCTGCTCTCACCCGTACAAAAACAGCAAACAAATAGAATCGTTGGAACGGCATCAGGACATTGTGAGCCATCAAAATTTATCGGTCTTAGTTGATCATGCTTAACAGTAAGTCCCTTCTTACTCCATTTTACCTGAGCACCCATTTTTTCCAAAAGCCCAATGAAGGCACTATCGGCCTGCAACTCATCTACCTGACTGCAATTGTTGATCGTTACTTCTCCCCCAACGGCCGCAAGAGCTAAGGGGTAGGTCAAGGAACTAAAGTCTACGGGGTTAAAATAACTTAAGCACTTTGACTGAAAGTCATCTCTTAGTTTCTGAGTTAGCTTCCAATAGGGAAGAGAAACTTTTAAATTCTTGGGCTCTACCTTTATATCTAAATCAGCAAGGCCTAGGCTGACAGAGGTTAAGAATTGCGTTGTCTCACTTGCATCAACATTCACTTGCTTTAGATTACTAATTGGACCTTGGATTGTGATCCACTCATTCTCAGACTCATAGGTTGTCCTTACACCTAATTCCTCTAATGCCTTGAGCATGGGTAGCATTGGCCGTTTTAGCATATGGCCACTTGCTCGAAGAATATATTTCTGCTTTCCTCTAGAAAGTAAGCTGCATAAGAATCTATTGGTTGTGCCACCATCACCAGTCATTAGAATATGAGGTCCCTCTTTTTCACACTCAGGAAAGGAGCCCTTTATATAAACTCCCTCTTCGCAGTACTCTAACATAAGGCCGATTTGCTTTAAGCAGCTCAGCATGAGAGATACATCTGTTGAAAGAGGAAGATTCTCTACTAAAATATCATCACGTGAAATGGCCGCCAAAATAAGCAGCCGATTAGCATAACTCTTAGAGCTTGGAATATTTATCTCTTTTATAAAAGGTTTTCTTATAACTTCAAAATGTGAATGATCTAAGCTCATCTCTCATCCCTTCTAATTTCTTTCGGCAGTCTTCTAAACTGAGGCAGCGGGTTGACGACTTTCCCACTTCATCTATGAGTACAAATTCTAGAGATCCCTCACTTCGTTTCTTCTTATCTTTACTAACAAAGTCCATTATCTCTTCAATAGGGAAGGTCTTATTCAGCCAAGGCGGATTTCCGAAATTTGCTCCAACACCCTTCTCAAAAGATCTCAGTTTTGAGAGGAACTCTCCTTGGTCAAAGAACTTAAAGATCAAGGCCATTCCCCAAAAAATAGCAATTCCGTGGGGTAAGTTATAAATTTTTTCAAGTGCATGCCCAAAGGTATGACCAAAGTTTAGTGCTATTCTTGAACCAGCTTCTTTAAAATCTTCACTTACTATTCTTTGTTTTTCTAAAGCACATAATTTTATGACTTCATTGAGCGAGAAATCTTTTTCAAGCGCCCTAGCTATACTTAAGCACAAGAAACCGTATTTAATAATCTCGCCTTTCCCACTATCAACTTCGACTTCTGCTAAGGTATCTAAAAAGGAGCTGTTTAACCAGACATGATCAGGAAGATGGAATGCACCCACAAGATTTTTTCCATGCTTTGAATTAATTCCAGTCTTGCCGCCGATAGAAGCATCAACCATACTTAAGAGAGTTGTTGGAATGACAGACCAAGAGATACCTCTAAGTAACGAAGAGGCGATAAAACCTCCAAAGTCACTCGTTGCCCCCCCTCCAATAGTAATGAGGTGAGCGCCTCGATGAACACCTTTTTCTAAAAAGTATTCAATGCCTATTTCGAATTCCTCGAAAGTCTTGGCCTTTTCTCCTTCGGGAGTTTTTAAGAGAATCAGATTGGGATAGTCATTAATGCAGTTTTCGAGATCTTTAGAATAGAGATGCCATACTCTACTATCTACGACTACCAAGAGCTGATCACTTTTAATTTCTTTCAATCTCTCTTTTATAGAGAGAAGATTCTCTTCACTAACTAAAGTTTTCATATGCTCTTTGCCTCAAAAAGTGATCTGCTAGCACTAATTTCACCATTGCTTCAACAACTGGAATTGCCCGTGGAATTATGCAGGGGTCATGGCGACCAGCTTTAGCCTTGTCGCCAACTGTACTCGTTGGTTTAAATGTAATCTTTAAATAGAGATCGTCACCATTGGAGATCCCCCCCTCAATGCCTCCGAAGTTAGCTCTGTCTTTAGAAACTAAACTCCCCTCTAAATTGGCCATCTCCTCACCAAGTCCAAAGCTAAAACTTACCACGGCTCCAATAGAGAGCAGAGCTTTGGCTAAGTCGGCCTTTAGTTTGTCAAAAGCTGGCTCACCTAAACCGGCCATCATATTTTGAGCGATGATACAAACCTTCCCCCCCCTACTTTCACCATTCTTCTTCAGGTCAAGTAAGTAGTCTCGTATCTCATCATTCTTGCCGGTATTGGGAAAGTGGTAAGGTGAGAAATCGGCACTCAGGTCTTTGGGTATACCATCAAACTCAAAAGGACCCATTTTGGTCACGAAGCCCTTAACCATAATATTAGGAATCATAAGTCCAGCAAAATAGCCGCCTACAACTCTAGAGATTGTTTCACGTCCAGAGGAGCGGCCCCCACCCCGGTGATCCCGCACTCCATACTTTTGAATTGTCGTTTCATCCGCATGACCAGGACGATACTGGGACTCCAATTCCTTATAGTCCTCACTCTTCTGATTGGTATTTCTAATAAGAACAGCAATGGGCGTGCCTAGAGTTTTCTTGTTAAAAATACCCGACAAAACCTCTGGGAGATCACTTTCTTTTCTTGCCGTCGTTCCTGCGACCTGTCCTGGCGCGCGCCTTAAAAGCTCAGCGGCCATATCTTCCAAGCAGAAGTCTAGGCCTGGAGGCACTCCGTCAACTACGACTCCAATCCCAGGACCATGAGACTCACCAAAAGAAGTAATCGAAATCATTTTGCCAAAAGAGTTACCTCTCATCTATTCTCCTCATTACGAACTAGTGCTCTAAAATCCTGAACTCGGATAAATACCCGAATGGTACTGAGGTTCAAGGCCAAGCGACTTGAACTCCTTTACAGTAGCGATATATTAACACTCTCTTTATGAGGAATCTAATGACAATAAATTTACAGAGCTACTCTTTACTCAGAGAAATCCAGTCACTCGATGTCTCTATAAAGAAACATATGGATAGAATCGAAGCCGAGAAGCTTCGCCTTGACCAGATCAATCGCATGCGCTCTACAAGGACTGGTGAGAAAGAGGAATTGTTAAAATCTCTAGAAGAACTAAGCGATACTACCGCAGCTAAAGAAAAAGAGCTCTTCACCCTTGATAGTAACTTGAAGCAAGCTAAGACCAATTTATCATCCGCAGCTACAAATACTCAGATGGAAGCACTCGAAAAACAAATTAGAGAGAGCTCAGTTCAGGTTGATGCTCTTGAAGAAGAGATTCTTAATTTACTAACTAACTCTGAAGAAATAGAGTCAGCTGTTAACGAACACGATGAATTTCTTCAAGGCTCACTTGAAACTCTAGAAGTCATTAAAAAGGAAGTTAATGACATACAGAAGGTCGAGCAGCTTGAGATTGATAAATACCATGAAAGAATAGAAAGAGTTTCTCAAAATATTCCTGAGAATCTATTCAAGTCTTTTCAGCTCGCTAGGACAAAGCACCGCTTCAATAACCCTATCACAAAAATTAAGGGCAACTCCTGTTCTATGTGCCGCTTCATTCTTGACTCCCAGACCTCAAGCCTAGTGGAACTCTTTAAGACCATTGAGTTCTGCGGTCAATGTGAAAGGCTCATTGCTCCTCTTGAAGCTTAAAGCTGAGGAGCAGTACGAATACTCTTGCCTTTACTAGTATTGCCATCTCCCTTATTCATGAGTTTTGAAATTCTCGCTTTTATTCTTTCAAAAACCAGATAATTACAAGGCACAAAGAAGAGTGTCACTAATGAGGCAAAGAATAGACCCCAGGCAAAGCTTAAGGCCATTGGCTGAATGAAAGGATCACTATCTGTATTGGCGCCGAAAGAAAGGAGCGTAGAAATATTTGGATGAGCGATAGGAATTAGGCCAGCGACAGTAGTTATTGTTGTTAAGATAACTGCTCTAAACCTCGACTTAGACGCTTCGAAAACGGCCCTAGGGAGATCGTCTTTATACTCTTCCCTCTTCTCATTGATAAAGCTCACTAGAACAATGGAATCATTCACCACGACACCAATAAGCGCCACAACCCCCATCAAGGCCATGAAACCAAGTGACTGGCCTGCGAACTTGAATGTCCATATCACACCGATGAGCCCTAGCGGTATGGCAGACATGACAACGATTGGATGCATAAGAGAGTTAAACATAATAACAAGAATGATAAAAATCGCCCCGAGCGCCATTACTCCAGACTTTGCAAGTCTTAACATAGACTCCTTAGTATCTTTATTCTCTCCACCAAAACTGTAGCTAACACTTGGAGTTTCTTTCAAAATTTCTTCAACAACAGGCTTGAAGCTCTTTGCTATTGCTACTGGAGTTGTAATTTTCTTATCAATATCCGCGGTTACCGAAATAATTCTCTTTCTATTCAGCCTTCGAATGACAAAGGCGCCCGGTTGCTTCCCAAGAGTAACAACCCTCTTTAGAGGAATCCTTCTGCCTTGATTATTAACGAGGTGAAGAAGCATCAAACTCTCAACTTTCGACCTAGCTTCCTCATCAAATAAAAGCTTCACCTCTATATCTTCTTCAGACTCTCTTATCTCTGTTATAGAATCTCCTGAAAGAATTCTCCTTACTTCCAGTGCAATTTGGCGAGTGGTTAAGCCTAAGCGTTTGGCTTCAGCTTCATTAACTTTTATAACGATCTGTTCTTTACCCGTTTCAAAATCTACTTCTGGAGCGATGACCCCTGCGGTCTTCTCCAATCTCTCTCTAATTGTGTGAGATGCTTTCTTTAAATCGAGTAGAGAGTCACTTGTCAGTTGAATATCTACGGCCTCACCCTTAGGAGGCCCTCCCTGTACTTTCGTTGTCGTTATCACATAGTCAGGAGTTAGCTTCTTAGCTTTATTAGTAAGCGCAGTCAGTATTTCGTCTGTGCTTCTGTCTCTATCCCCAGGTGGAGTTAAGTAAATAATAAGTGAGCCGTAGTGGCTTCCGGTTTTATTGCCATTACCACCTCTAAGAACCCCAACTTGTGCCTTAACCTGATCTAACTCTTCTTTCTTAAGTTCAGCGAGAGTCATTTCTTCTACTTTCGCTACTGCTTCATCAGTAATATCTAGTGAAACGCCTACCCTTCCCTTCATCTGGAGGAAGACTGTACGCACATCATCTCCTGGAAATAATTCAAACTTCATAGACTTGGCCATTACAAGAGAAGCAATAAAGATTACTGCAAAACTAACTAGAATTACCCACGGTGCTTTTAAAACTTTTTCTAAAATGACTCCATACCAGTTAGTCATTGTGTCGTACCAACGCTTCTTATTCTTTTTAGAAGTTAGCTTACAGAAATCTGCAAGGTGTGAAGGAAGGATAAAGAAGCATTCAAGCAAGGATGCAACCAGACAAATAATCACGACCGCTGGTACAGGCCACAAGAACTTCCCCATAATGCCACCCATAAAGAAGAGGGAGCCAAAGGCAACCATTGTGGTTGCAATTGTAGCGGTAACTGGCTTTATGGTTTGAAAAGCTGCTTTTCGGGCCGCTTCGTGGGGAGGCAACCCCTCTTCTAATTTTTGATAGTAGTATTCAGCCACTATTATTGAATCATCTACCAACATCCCAAGAACTAAGATGAGAGCAAACATCGAAATTAGATTTATAGAAAGACCCATTAAATCCATAATAATAAAGGCCACCATGAACGCTATCGGCGCTCCCATAGACGTAATGAAAGAAGTTCTTCCATTAAGAAAGAGAAGTAGAGTAACAAAGACAAGAATCATCCCCATGACTCCGTTGTCTCTTAAGACAGAGAGCCTTCTTTTAACAAAGTAGGAAAGGTCATCTGTATAGCGAAAGTTTACTCCCTCAGTACTATTGGACTTAAAAAAGTCTTCTGTTACTTCTTTTAATTTTTCAGTTGTAGAGAGAATATCGGCTTGTTCACGGGCCTTTACATCTAGAAAAATGGCCTGCTCTCCATTTGAGCGCTGAAGGATGCCACTCTTTTGAGGTGCTCGCGTAACACTTCCAATATCTTTTACCAGAACTCGCCGTCCTGAGTTATTAGAAACGATAACAACATTTTCTATATCTAAAGGTCCATCAAACTCAGCAACAGTTCTCACAATTATATCGCCTGTAGGATCCTCAATTGTTCCTGCAGAGAGGTTTAAGTTTCTCTCTCTAATGGCCTGATAGACTTCTCCAACAGTCACCTCAAAGGAATTCATTCTGACAGGGTCAATTTCAACTCTAATTTCATCAACTCGATAACCATCAAGGTTGATTAGAGAAATGCCATTTACCCTCTCAAGTTCATCCCGAAGCTTCTTTGAAGTAACTCTTAAGAGGTTATAGTTCTTCCCTGTTAAAGTAACTTTCAAAACACCTCTTCTCTTATTATCCGCCGAAGTCACTGTAGGCACAGTAGCATCATCAGGAAGGTCCTGGACTCCATCAATAGAGTTTTTAACATCTTCGAGAACTTCATCTAAATTTGCTTCTGGTTCAACTTCCATATAGATAATGGAACTTCCTTCTGCTGATAGGGCATTCAACTCCTTAATTCCATTGACCGTTTTAATCTCTCTTTCAAGTGGTATTGTTATTAATTTTTCAACATCTTCTGAAGAAGAACCTGGGTAGCCTGTCCTGACTATGATTACGTCAAACTCTACTGTCGGGAATGTCTCCTTTTGCAGCCCATAAAGAGAAATTCCACCTAATAGTAGAATCATGACCGTAAGAAGATTTACTAGTAACGAGCGCTCAAGAAAGAATTCCATCATTTTTTTCATTAATTAACTTCCTTGTGAAAGCATAAAGGACTTCAAGTTTCCATAGAGAAACGCCAGTCCGTAAATCAATCTTTCTCTTTGAGCAAGATACTGAATATAACTTACTTCAGTATTGATAAGTGTTTCTTCTGCAGCAATAAGTTGATCAAGGTCGGCCCTCCCTTTTGAATAGAGCCTATTATATTCCCTAAGTGCTTGCGTTGCTAAAGAAAGTCTTCTCTTCGCACTTAAAGTATTCTTATCTAAAATAGCTATTTGCTCTTGAATGGATTTTTCACTCTGCAAAGCATCTTGAGCAAACTTATCTAATCTCAACTTAGTTGTATTATAATTAACTAGCGCACGGGTTTTCTCAACTTTCTGAGGCTTAGAACCTATTGGCCAAACTAGATTTAGTGAAACGGCAACCTCTTCATTATCACCAGTAAAAGTTCCTCCAGAGATTGATTGGGCTTCTTGTGGGTCAAAGTTATTATTTCTAAGTTGTGCCTGAAAGGTTACCTCTGGCATAAGATTAAAGTCGGCCCGCTCTAGACCGGCCTTTGTGGTATTTAGCTGATCTTGAAGCCCTTTCAAGTTTGTATTATTCTGAATTTTTCCGACAGGATTACTCGTTCTCTTATAACTCTTATCCAAGAGAGAAATTATTTCATCACTACCAACTTTCCTATGAACAGCTGTCGAAATCAGCTCTAAAGCTGACGTTAAGTTTTGCTGAGCACTTGAGACATTTTCAATAGTTTGAAAGTATGAAAGCTCAGCTTGTATTCTATCTACTTTTTCACGAAGGCCATCACGAACTCTTGCCTTTATTAAGGAAAGCCTGCGCTTGGCCCTCGACTGCGCATCGGCCCTTAACTTCACAAGGGCTTTATTAAGAGAAACATCATAGTAGCCTCGAGAAAACTCAAGTAACCTCGTTTGAATTGCTTGTTCAGAACTTGATTCACTAAATTTTAAGGCCAAAGAAAGTTCATCTCGGCGTTTCTTAAAGCCACGCCCAAGAAAGTCTCTACCTAGACTCTGCCTATAAGTTAACCCTTGGGAAAAACCATAAATACTCTTAGCTCCTTGCGCTTTCAACGTCTGAATGGAGTTATCAAAAGCAAGTTCACCACCCCAAGAGAATGACTTTTCTAAGCCTAAGGTATGGGTGATTGACTCAATAGGTAGCCTAAATGCACCTCCAGCAAACTGGGCAGCAAAAGCTGAAAATGACTCTAATGAGTTGTCATTATAACCAGTGGAGGCCGTTAAATTAGTGGTGTTCTGTAAGTCGAAGGCTTGATAGTCGAGTTTCGCCAATTCTATTTGAGATTTTGCTACGGCAACATCGGCGTTATTCTTTAAAAAGTCCTGAGTTAAGCCAGATAAATTAGCAAGAACTCCATGTGAATAAAAGAGAGAAGAAATTAAACTAAGTGCTACTTTCATTATAGAGACCTCATCAATTCGTACACCGTAACTAAGCTTCCTCAAAACAAAGCCTTTTTACTCGTCCTTAAGCTGCAAAATAGTTAGGGACTTAAAGCAGTAGAGTATAATTCATTTTCTCGTCAAATTCCCAATTTATTGACTAATGATATTACTGTATGCGACATAGAAGCACCGAGAGTGAGAGGACATCGCCGGCATCAGTAAATTTATTTGCTGGTGCGGGAGGAAAGTCCGGGCACCATATGGCAGCGTAGCGGGTAACTCCCGTCCACCGTGAGGTGAGGACAAGTGCAACAGAAAGAATGTACGGTTCGGCCGTAGTGAAACCAGGTAAACTCTACGTGGTGCAAGCTCAAATAGGTCTACATATGGGGGGGCCACTTCCTGTAGACGGGTAGAGCGCTTGAACCTAGGAGTAATTCTAGGTCTAGACGAATGATGTCTCACGACAGAACCCGGCTTACACTCACTCTCGGTTTTTTCCAACTATTCTCAAACGCTACTGTGGATAACATTGAAGCTCTATAGTACCCCCTGTTTGAATTCCTTTCTAGAAGCGGTGTATTTAGAGGCAAGAAGGCCCCAAGCTTTGTCTTAAGCGATTGGGGCTAATCACTGCAAAAGAAGCTTTGGAGGAACTCTAGGAGACAAAACCTTTGTAAGCTTAGGACCTTCGTTAATGCCTAAGTCTAGTGTGCCCCAACCTTCAGATTCGATTGTATTTGGAATGTCATTTAATTGTTAACAATCACTATTTTACTTAAAGAAGGAGTATTGAAACGAGACTAATGCAATCCGCCATAATCAAGAGTTGCGTCAAATTTGACCGTATCTTTTTTTCCATTGAGTGCACTCCAGTCAACATCAACATCCAACTCTTGTCGCCCTTTAATAGGCTCATTTAGATTAGTGTAATCAATATTGTCTAGGTGGCTTACAGTTTGCTCAGACATCTTTATTTGGTTCTTGATTCTTCTTTGTTTTTTTTCAAATTTTGGCTCTTTTGGAATTGTTTCGCGCTTCTTAGTTATTTTTGGGCCTAGCTTTCCAAGGTTCTTTGATTCATCAGTAGTTAAAGTTACTGGAGAAGATATTTTAAATGTCGCCACTAATTGAGGTGCAATCTTATCTTTTTTAAGAATACGATAAACGGACCAAACTGATCGAGATGGGGAAATCTTTACAACAACAGCTCTAGCAACAACACCACTAGGAATACTTATTTTAGCGTGTTGCATTTTAGCGAGACCATGCTCTGAGCCTCTATTTACTAATATTGTTTTCTTACTATCAGAAGCTCCCAGAATTCTACCTATAAACTTTGAATCTATGGGTACAGCTGCTCTTGTTAAAGTAGCTAAACCTAAAAAGCTCACGAGAAAGACCATTTTCAAGCTAAAACTCATGTCTACACTAGTTCCTATTCTTTATCGATATCACTTTCCCAGGATAGCCTGTAACCTTCACTTTGATTAGCTTATAGAAGGGATTCCAATTACTCTCCTCTATAACATACTGAGGGTTTATTAGAATATCAGCTTCCGAGGTTCGTATAGCATTATAGGCAGCGGCTGAGCGAACCTCACTAGACTTACTAAAAGCATTGAAGAAACTTAAGAATCCATTTTCATCTGATGCGGAATAAGAGACGCCATCGACATGCTTATTATCCCCTGCAACTTTAAAGAGGTGAAATAAATAGCCACCACTAGCGTAACCAACAAGCTTCTTTGTCATATCGACATCAATCTTAGCTTCCATAGGACTACTAATCGTAATACCTACGGAAGAGTTTAAGTGAGACTTATTAATCGATGTACAAGAAACGCTTAGAAATACTAAGGATAGAATTAATAGGAACCTAGTCGTCATGAAAACCTCCGAATATTACATAAGTTTCTGTAAATACAGAAGCTATGTCAAATCAGGAGGTCAACGCCTAAAGTTAGAAAGAAGCTCGAACCTCTAATCCGTAGTGATCTGATAGATTCGTTCTCTGCTCATTTCTATCTCTTAAGATATAGATCTCATCCTTGAATAGAATCTTGCCGGATACAGCAGTTAGCCCCTTCAGGAAAATATGGTCTATCGCCTCGCTCTGCTGATCAAGATCATTCAATAAATTATTATTGCAGAAAGTACACTCGTCTAAGGATTCAGAGAGGAAGTCACTAAAGTTCAAGTCAATCGCTTGTTGACAAGAGCTCTCTAACTCTCCACTGACATTTGTTGAGTCTTTTTTAAAGCCGCAATTAAAATCACCCAATAAGGCAGTAGGATAATTCTCTTTATTAGTTGCTTCTAACAATCTAGAGAATTGTTCTTTATTTTCTGAGCCCCAGTTTTCAAATTTTCCCGTATACGGAATCGTTCTTGAAAGGTCAGAAGTTAAGTGAGTACAAACGGCCCTAAGGTCTCTTCCATCAATATCTAGTACGACAGACAAGGCACCTCTTCTACTTAAAGTTGAGATGTCTTTGAAGTCTATATATTCTCTTTCCTTTATAGGGTACTTAGAAAAGAGCATCAGTCCATTGGAGCCTTTGTAAGTAAACTGTCCCGCACGAACAAATGGATTTATAATAGAGAGTATACTTGCGATAGGGCTCTTTCCAACCTGGGCCATAAGGGCACTGGCACAAACCCGGTTAGTTTCTTTTAAATTACTTAAAGGTTCCCCGCATTTATCAATCAAGCAATCAGTGAAGTCATCACCTTCAGCTTCACCGCATTTACTTTGCATGCAGCTTACAAATTTACCTTCACCAAAAATATCGCTGATCTTACAAGTGGGACGCCCCCCGACTCTATAATTCTTAACCGGTGTTTTATAATGATACGGATAGATGTCTTTTAAGCTCTTCTCTATTGTACGCCGATCAGACTTCTTCCAGACTTCTTGTAAGCAAAGAACATCTGTCTTATGAGCTTCTAAATTACTTACTAAGGGAGTTATTCTTTCAGGAGCAAAGGGAACAAAGGTATGAGCAAGGCCTAAGTTATAAGTCGTCATTGAAACTTCAGTTGAATTGATCTGAAAAGCCAGACAAGAAAGAAGAATGAAGAAGAGTGAATGTAGTCTCATTTTGATACTCCAATTTTTTTAAGTGATTTAAGTGTTGTAGTTGAAAAGTGATGCTTCTGGCCATCAAAAATATAATACTGATAATCCTCATCAATACCCCAATCCTTCATAAGTAGCTTAAATTCCTTATTAGATAAATGTAAGATTCGGTTAGTAATCTTATATTTTGTAATTGCTGTTTTCACGATGGGCAGATTAGTGATAGAGGCTTTCTTAATTTTTACTTTTTGATACTGCTTTAATTTCTTATCTTCTGTATTAATGATGAAAGTAGGAACTTCAATTTGTCCTCCGAGCCATAGGCCTTCCTCTCTCACTGAGCCAAGAACTTTTCCTCGTGAATAGACAACGACTCTTAGAAGCTCAAGCTTGAATGACTCTTTCTTTTTCTTTTCTTCCTTAACAAAGGGAATTTCAAGAGGCATCAACTTTTCTTTCACACAAGAACAAGATTTTCTTAAAGGACAAATTAAACAATCAGCTCTCTTTGCTTGGCAATAAACTCGTCCGAGATCCATAAGACTTTCATTGAGCTCTCGAAAACTAACTCTTCTTTCAAGTTTAGAGAATTCTTCTTTTCTAAAACCTTCTCTAATTCTTCTTTGGAGTTTAACACCCTTCTCATCTTTTAAACCAAAGAGTCTTGCTACGACTCTTTCAATATTAGCATCAACGGCAAGGGCCTTTGAATTTGCACCGATGGCCATCAAGGCCGCAGCGGTATAATCTCCGATGCCTGGAATTTCTTTTAATGAAGCCTCATCCAAAGGAAACTCTCCCCCATAGTCTTCAACTATTGAAAGAGCAGCTTTTCTTAAATTACGTGCGCGCCTATAGTAACCTAGCCCTTGCCAGTGAGAACAAACTTCTTCCTCAGTAGATTTGGCCAGCTCTTCTAGGGTGGGATAAGTACTTATAAATTTATCAAAATGCTTGATGACAGTGGAAACCGTTGTCTGCTGTAACATTATTTCAGAGACAAGAGTGTGGTACATTGAACGGCGCTTACGCCACGGAAGATCACTATAGTTAGCGTTACTCCATTCTACTAATTGACTTAACATTTTGAAAACTTATCAAAGAAAGGAGGGAATGTCCTACTAATAGGCGTTCTTGTGTCTTTTGTGTAAATCATCAATCATCTTGTCTAAGTAGTGCCAATAGCCTTAACAGGGCCTTATTTTCGAGGAATCGAGGAATCGAGATAAAAGAGAGTGCCTAAGATTTCGACACAATTTTCTTTTCTTTCATGCTCTTAGATTTCTTATTTAATCTTTTTCTTTATTAGTTTCCCTTCAAAGGTATCATAAAGAACGTTATAGCGGTTCAGGTTATTACCATAAATGCCCATTAGATCCTGAGTGGTACTAAATTCAGCCTCTTCTATTTCTAGAGGGTTCAATAGATTAGAATAAGGAAGATCTATTGACAGATCTTCCTTAATTTCTTTGAGTAATTCATTAGAGCTGTAGCATGAATAGGCTCAGTGCCAATCCCTTCAACCTTTGCCCCTCGGAGGTCCAGATACTCCCTAAACTGCGCCTGGTACTCATCTACATCGGTAATAATCACAACATGATCTGCACGACTTGCCCGCAACCATTCTACAAGGCGCTCGCTATTATTAG